>JBOGWD010000001.1:0-2369 GCA_050693275.1 Actinomycetota bacterium
CGGAGCGTCGAGGCGGCCGAGGTCACACGGGCCTCGCCGCCATCCCCTCGGCTGACCGAGGGGCAAGGCGTCAGGGTGAGTCATCGCTCGGTTCCTGACGAACGACTGCGGAAGTTGGAACGCTAAGTCAGGTCGAGCCGCCGCCCCTAAGGGGTTCGCGAGCCAGGACCGATCCGCCAGCGTCCAGAGCGACCATCTCTCCGCGAGCGCCCGGAGGCAGGAACTCGATGAAGAATCGACGGGGGATGTCCAGCTCGGGAGGAGGCGCCAACAGATCTGCCGCGATCACTTGACCGTCGTCGAGCCGAAGCTCCAGCGAAGCGACCTCGGTGGACAGGACGCCCACGGCCAGATTGGATCCCTCTCCGGCCACGGGACCGGTCGATCGCTCCCCGATCGCCTCAGCGTCGGCACCAGCTAGTGGAGAGCATCCGCCGGGCGGAACCCGTTGGCCGTGGACCACGGAGGTGAGAGGATCCACGTCGAACCCCCAGCAGTAGACGTTGGCGCCCTCCGCGATCTGCCTCCACAGCTCCAGCCGCTCGGGATCGTCGACGTTCTGGCCGCGCCACACCACCAGGCGCCACGGCTCTCCCGCGTACTGACCCTCCTCGAGGATCCCGGACGCGAGGACGTGCCGGGGGCCGCTGGGGACGGCCTCCACCCGTTGCCACTCACCGCAGACGATCCTCGCTTCGGAAGTCGGTTCCTCGGGAGGTTCCAGCACGAACGTGCTGTCCCGCTCCCGCTCCTGCTCGGGCGCGAGCGAGGTGAACTCCCTCGTGAACACGACCTGCCCCTGGGCGTCCAGGACCTCGGTGCGGCACACGGCCCCGAGGTTCGATGGGATCGCTCCCGTCCAGTAGAAGGTGCCGGCCACGCTCTTATCGGCCTCCCCGGCGGCCCCGATCGGGATGACCGGGCGGTGGATCTGCAGATCCGGAGGAGCCTCCACGGGCTCCGCGTAGCCGATCAGCCCCTCACGTTGGGCCTCGGTGAACGCCCCGGAGACGTCGGCCACCACCAGGTCCTCGCCGTCGGGAACGATCGTGACGAAGGCGTCGGCAGTCTCCCGATCGCACGCCCGGTCTTCCGGGGGGGAGGCGCAGAAGGCGGCGGTCCAGCCCCCCCCGTTCCGGCTGACCCCGACGTAGTCGTAGGGAACGAGCATCCGGAAGGCCGGCTCATCCCCACGGGCGTCCTCGGCGGGAATCAATCGGATCCCGTCGCGGAGCCCGGCCTCCGCCACCGCGGCGATGGCCACGGTGGCTGCCCTCTCGTTGGGAGAAGGCAGCGAACCACCGGGGCGGAGCGGGCGGTCCCGTGAGTCTCCCAGGAACGCCCGGCCGGCCAGGGCGAGCCCGCCGGCGGCCACGAGGAGGGCGGCTGCCGCTGCTCCGAGGCGCCGCCACGGAGGGCCGGGAGGCGATCGGGAGGGCCGCCGCTCCCTGATCTCCGGCCGAAGGTCGGGGACGGGGATTTGGTCGAGGCCGCGGAATCGCTCGCGGAGCTCAGTCACGATCCTCCTCCAGGATCCCGCGGAGGCGCCGCCTGCCCTGGCTGAGGTGGACCCGAACCGTGGCCGCTGTTGATCCCAGGATGTCGGCGATCTCGCGTGCCTTGTAGCCGGCGTAGTAGTGGAGGACCAGGGCGGCCCGCTGCCTCGGCGGGAGGAGCCGGAGCGTCGAGAGGAGCTCGCTGGTCGGCTGGGGAACCGCCGGCGGGTCGATCGAGAACGGGAGGGGAGAGCTTTGCGTTCGACGATCCTTGAGCTCCCCGGCGGCGAGGCGGAACGCCGCGCGCCAGATCCACCGGGCCGGCGACCTCACAGCCGACCTCCGCCGGAGGTACTGGGCGAAGGCCTCCGCCACGGCATCGCTGGCAATCTCGGGGTCGCCGGCGTAGGCGAACAGCGCTCGCCACAGCCGGTCCGCATGCTCAAGGTAGAGGGACTCAACGCTCTCTCGGTCCACGGTCACCCGCGCATCGTGCACCTCACCCCTACAGGGGCGCCAAGGGGCGAAAAGGTGTAGTTGCGGGCTGGGATCCAGCACGCGCCTTCGCTAGGGGAGGAAGATTCCCCCATGGACCCGAGGATTCCTTCCAGAATCTCAGACCCGCTCCCAAACGAACGGGCCGCCTCGGAGGTTCATGGATCGATGCTCGAGCCCGTCGGCGAGCCGGAGGTCCCGACGGCGTCGGCGAGTTCGACGTTCGAGGAGTTCTTCCGGTCCACGTACGGCCGGCTGATGGGGGCCCTCCTCCTGCTGACCGGAGACGCGGCGGAGGCGGAGGATTTGGCCCAGGAGGCGCTGGTCAGGGTGTTCGAGCGGTGGGAGCGGGTCCAGATGATGGACTCTCCAGAGGGC
>JBOGWD010000002.1:0-4961 GCA_050693275.1 Actinomycetota bacterium
CGGAGCGTCGAGGCGGCCGAGGTCACACGGGCCTCGCCGCCATCCCCTCGGCTGACCGAGGGGCAAGGCGTCAGGGTGAGTCATCGCTCGGTTCCTGACGAACGACTGCGGAAGTTGGAACGCTAAGCGAAGGAGTGACCGTGCTCGACGACGTGGACCACGTGGGCATCGCCACGAACGACCTCGAGGCCGAGGTGGACCGGTACCGCCGGGCGTTCGGCGTGGAGCCCGTGCATCGCGAGACGGTCGAGGGCCAGGGCGTGGAGGAGGTCCTGTTCCGGGTGGGCACCTCCTACGTCCAGCTGCTGCGTCCGCTGGGCCCGGACACCTCGGTGGGCCGGTTCCTGGCCAAGCGGGGCGAGGGCGTCCACCACATCGGGTTCCGGGTTCTGGACATCCGGGCGGCGCTGGCCCGGCTGACGGACGCCGGCGTCAGGCTCATCGACGACGAGCCCCGACCCGGCTCCCGGGGCACCTCGGTCGCGTTCGTCCACCCGAAGGGGATGGGCGGCGTGCTGGTGGAGCTGGTGCAGGAGCCGGGAACCGCGTAGCCGGATCACCCCGGCAGGTCAGTGAGGCCCTCCTTCGGCGACGAGACCAGCGCGGCCATGTTGCCCTCCGGGTGGGCGTTCTCGGACATCAGCTCGTGGGCGGCCGGGATGCCCTCAAAGGGGAACGCCCGTGACAGGCACGGGTCGATCCTCCCGTCGATCACCATCCGGTTGAACGCTTCGGCCTGCTCGTCGTTGGCGAAGTGGGAGCCCTGCAGGCGCTTCTGGCGCATCCACAGGTAGCGCAGGTCGGCCACGGCACTGTAGCCGGTGGTGCCCGCGCAGATCACCACCATGCCGCCGGTGTCGCACAGGAAGATCGACGTCGGCACGGTGTCCTCCCCGGGGTGCTCGAACACGATCCGCGGCGAGCGCTTCGCTCCGAGAGCCTCCCAGAAGGACTTGCCGAACGCCTTGGCCCCGGCCAGCCATTCCTGGTATGGGCCGGTCTCCTTCCAGTGGGGCGGCACGCCCCAGTGCTCGAACCCCCGACGGTTGACCACCCCCACCGCGCCCAGCTTCCGGCAGAACTCGGCCTTGTCGTCCGAGGACACCACGGCCACGGGCTGCCCCCCGAGCTCGCGGGTGATCTGGATGGCCATCGATCCGAGCCCTCCGGCGCCTCCCCAGATCAGCACGGCGTCGCCCTCACCCACGACGTTCGGCGGCCACCCCAACAGCATCCGGTACGCGGTGGCCCCGACCAGCGTGGGCGCCGCGGCCTGCTCCCAGGTGAGCTGGGGGGCCTTGGGGAGGCACTGATGAGCCTGGACCTTGGTGAACTGCGCGAACGAGCCCCAGTTCGACTCGTATCCCCAGATGCGGAAGGAGTCGTGGAACATCGGGTCCTGGAGGCCGTCCGCCTCCCGGTGCCACTGCCCGCAGTGGACGACCACCCGGTCCCCGATGCCCAGGCCCCGGACGTTCTCCCCCACCGCGTAGACGATGCCGGACGCGTCGGAGCCGCCGATGTGGAAGTCGTCGGGCTCGCCGAACCTGGCGTGGAGGCGGCACACGTCGACGGGGACGCCCCGGGCCGCCCACACGTTGTTGTAGTTGATGCCAGCCGCCATGACCAGGACCAGGGCCTCGTCGGGGCCGGCCACGGGAACCTCGATCTCCTCGACCCGGAAGGCCTCCGAGGGCTCGCCGAACCGGTCCGGGCGGATCACCTGCGCGTACATCCGAGGCGGAACCTCGCCCAGGGGCGGGATCTCCCCGATCTCGTACAGGTCCTTGGTCACACCGACCTCCACAGGTCCTCCGGCGGGTTACCCAAGGGTAGGTTATTCGGGGGCGACCCGGCAAATCCCTCCCGGCTCACAGGAGGGACACGTTCCGGACGCCCCACACGCTCCAGTCGGGGTGCTCGCCGTCGGCCACGAAACCGATGACGTTGGGCCGGCCGTCCCGGAAGCGATCATCGGGGATCTCCACCGTCTGCTGGAGCCCCCAGGAACCGCCGGTGGCCCCGACCACGGCCACGAGCGTCCAGTTCACCCAGACCTCGACCTCGCCGGGCTGCACGCCGAACGCCTCGAACGCCAGCGATCGGGCGCCGGCCCCCCCGGGGGTCTCGAACCAGACCTCCTTGGGGTGGGTCTCCTCCGCTCCCGGGACGTTCCCCACGGGCTCGGCCCACGGGAGAGCCAGCGGGAGCGCCGGCGACTGGAGCTTGTTCGTCGGCACGGCGGCAAGCTCGGCCCAGTCGTGGCCTCGGGTGAGCGACCAGTTGTACAGGCTGGCCCCGAGCACGCCGTGCTCCCGGGTGGCCTGGACGAACGCGCGCATCTCCGCGGCGTTCGCCTCGTCGGCGATGCCCCCGATCACGTGGATCGGGACGGTCGGGTTCCCGGTGGCCTGGCGGATCATCCGGATGTTCTGGGCCGTCTCGTCGTGGACCTTCCGGGCGCCGGACACGTGGTATGTGAAGTAGCCCATCGGCACGAACACGTCGTAGATGGCGTCCAGCTTCCGGTAGGGGAACTTGGGCCAGTAGTCGCCGGCCAGCTCGATGCCCACCAGCGAGGGGATCACGGCGCCCAGGGCGTAGCCGGGGCCCGCGCGTGCGCGGATCCGCCTGGACAGGGCCATGAGCCGTTTCGACCGCCGCGACGGCGGATCGACCACGCTGGCCTCGATGTCGAGGGCGAAGGAGTCGAACCGCTCCCCGCCGGGGGTGCGGAACCGGACGGCCGCCATCGATCGGCGGAGATCGCGTCGGAGGTCGACGAACCCCGGCAGGTACCAGGCCACCACGGCCATGTCCCGCTCGTGAGCGGCCTCGATGAACCGGGCCACCCCGGCCCGGTTCACAACGGCTCGGCGCTGTGTGTAGTTCGAGGTCTCCAGGAACAGGGTCCGGACGCCGCGAGCCGCCATGTCGGCCGCGGTCCGGGCGGGGCGCCGCCACGCCCGCGTCTCGAAGATGTCCACCCACGTGGCCAGGCCCCGGTAAGCCTCCAGGCTCGAGGCCGGAGCCTCCGGCCGGGCCGGCGGCGCCGGCGCCAGCGTGGCCGCGGCCACCGCCAGCACGATCACTCCCCGTCTCATCCGACGCATCATCGACCCGGAAGGGTTCCGGCTCAAGCAAGCGTCCCGAGCCAGGTCCCACAGCTCCGGCAGAACGCGAAGGTCACGGACCTGGTCTCGCCCTCGATCGAGGACACGTCCAGCGTCCTGTAGGTGGCGGACTCACTGAGGCGGGCCCGGCACTTCGGGCACAACGGCTCCTCGTGGACGGGCGGGGGAGGGTCATGTCCACCGGGCTGGGGAGCCGCGATCAGCGCCACGACCTCCTCGCGGACCCGTTCCAGGGTGGCGCCCCGCTTCACCAGGACCTGGGCCCCCACGCCCTCCCCCTCCGCGATCAGGCCGAGGAGGACGTGCTCGGTGCCGATGTAGTTGTGCCCGAGCTGGAGCGCCTCGCGCAGCGACAGCTCCAGGACCTTCTTGGCCCGGGGCGTGAACGGGATGTGCGAGTGGGGCGTCGTCGGCCCCTGGCCGATGATCTCCTGGACGTCGCCCCGGACCGCTTCCGGGGAGACCCCCACCGCCTCCAGGGCGCGAGCGGCCACGCCCTCCCCCTCGTGGATCAGGCCGAGGAGGATGTGCTCGGTTCCGATGTAACTGTGGTTGAGCATCCTCGCCTCTTCCTGGGCGAGGACCACGACCCGGCGAGCCCGGTCGGTGAATCGCTCGAACACGGGCTCAGCCTACTCCCCGCGGTCGGACGCCCCCTCCCGCACCGTCGACGCCGAGCAGGTCTGGCTCCGGGGGCACCACCGGCACCACGGCCCCCCCCGCAGCCGGGGCTCGCGACCCCCCAGGAGCTCGGCGGCCTTCCCCGCCGCCTCCGCCACCCGCCGCACCGCGGACCGGAGCAGGTCCTCGGTGACCTGCTGGACCCGGCAGGACCCGGCCTGGAGGTTGACGTTGACCACCCGGAAGGGCGGGACGCCGTGGGAGAGGGCCATCACCAGCGCGTAGAAGCGGACGTCGTCCTCCTGCTCCGGGCGCTCCTGGCCCCCCTTCAGCTCCAGGACCAGGCGGCGAGCTCGCATCGGCCGGTCCCGGTCGACGCTTCCCAGCACCAGGTCCGGGCGGGCGCTCAGCGCCACCCGTTCCCCGGCCAGCGCCACCCGGAGTGGCCACTCGACCACGGGGTTCCACGATCGCTCCAGCGGCGGGAACGTCACCCGGAACCACGACAGCTGGCGGATGGCCTCCCCGATCAGCTCCGCCCGCTCCACCTCGTCCAGGAGCCCCAGGTAGGCGGCGAACCCGTCGTCCCCGGCCGCCAGGCGCTCCAGGGCCCGGTCGGCGAGCTCGGCATCCTCCAGGTCCCGAGCGTACACGCCGATCTCCACGGCCTTGTGGACCACGTTCCCTACCGCGAGCTGGGGCCCGTATGTGAACACGCCCTCCTCCAGCTCGTTCGCCAGGAACAGTCCTTCACACCGCTGGTGGATGTTCGTCAGCTTGGCCTTGGTGAGCCACAGCGAGCGGCCCTCGCCGAGGCCCTCCACCACCGGGGCCAGGCGGCGCTCGAGGTCCTGGCGGAGGTCCTCGGCCAACGCGTCCGGGAAGACCGGACGCTCCTCGGATCCCCCCATGACATCGACGCGGGTCCGCTGCTGGACCGGGGTCAGCTCCATACGGGGCGACCGTACACCCCGTCACCGACACGAACCCCCGGTTCGGTGCATCCGGTGGGCTAGACTCGCCAGGCCATGGCCAGGCGGGTGAAGCCCGAGGACGACGCGCCGCGCGCGGTCGGGGCTAAGATCGAGGAGCTCCGCGAGCGCAAGGAGCAGGCCCGCGTCGCGGGGGGGCCGGAGGCCGTCGAGCGCCAGCACGCCCGCGGCAAGCTGACCGCCCGGGAGCGCCTGGACCTCCTCCTGGACCCCG
>JBOGWD010000003.1:0-1382 GCA_050693275.1 Actinomycetota bacterium
GTCCCCGAGCAGCTTTTCCCCCGTCGGCGCCAGTGACTCGGAACGCGGCATGGCCACCGCGATCGCGCCCAACACCTCACCCTGGTGGGTGACGGGAACGGTACGGTCCATGCCGGGGATGGAAGGGAGCTCCCCGTCGACGGGCACCTCCCGCGGAGCGACTCCCGCCCGCGAGGAAGCTTCCAGGCGCAGATCGTTCCCCACCCGAACCCATACGTCCGCTCGGTCGGCGCCGGTCCCGTCCGCCGCGATCCTGGCCATCTTCGGCAGGACCTCGTCGAGCGAGTACGTTCCGGCCATCCGCTCGGCAAACTCGGACATCGCCTCGTAGGGGGTGGCTCGCTTCCCGTACACCAGCCGGTCTGCCACCAGACGGGCTCGTTCCCGGATCGGCTGGAAAGCCAGGGCGATGACCGCGGTGGCAACGATGGAGAGCAGTAGGTTCCCGCGGCTTCCCACGAGGGCCCCGATACCGACCACCACCGCGACGTAGACGACGGTCACGAAGGCCGCCAGCAAGCCGTAGACAACGGTCTTGCTGATGACGACGTCGATGTCGTAGAGGCGGTACTTCATGACGGCGACGCCGGTGGCGATCGGGATCGCGATGAACGACAGGATGGTTCCCACCGCGGCTGCTCGCTTGAATCCCGAGAGGTCCGGCGCCCAGAACTCCGCGATGAATGTGAGCGTGATGAAGAAGGCAACGAGGCCCACCGCAGCGCCGAACCATCGGAGCTGCTGGCGCTCGTCGCCCTGGGATCGTCGGAACCGCACGATCAAAGAGGCGAGCGCGCCCAGGACGCTCGCCAGGTACAGAGAGGAGCCGAGGCCGAACAGCGGGCCGACCACGTCCGCGCTCACCTCGAAGAACGGGTTCCTGAGGCCCCACTCGGTGTCCGTCGATACCGTGAACGCCGCCGTGAAGACGAGGATGCCGAGGGCCCCGGTCCACAGGACCCACCGCCACCGACGAGAGGGTGGCCGCCCGTTCGGGAACAGCACCGACAGGAAGATGGCGATCGACCCGGTGATCGGCACCCAGATCATGCCGTCGACCCAGTTCGCGATACGGGCGCCTCGGACGTCGCCCTGAGCGAGTGCGAAGATCGTGTACTCCTGCGCGAGCACCTGCACGCCCGACAGCAGCGACGCCCCCAGGAAGATCCACCCGATCGGGTTCTCGGGCCGACGCCGGGCCAGGACGGCACCCACCAGGGCGAACGCCAGGGTGAGGATCTCGACCGCTCCCCGGAACCCGAAGGCGTTGGCCGGGCGGTCGACGGTGCGCACCAGGAGGATGACTGCCGCAGCAAGCAGGATCGCGGTGATCCCAAGCAGGACCAGGGTGACGAGGGACGAGCGACGTGGGGTCACGCCGA
>JBOGWD010000004.1:0-4937 GCA_050693275.1 Actinomycetota bacterium
ATGGCTGCCACCGAGCGCTTCCGGTCCCGGTGGAGGTTGTCGAACGCCGGGAGATACCAGGCCACGATCCGGAGCCCGTTCGCGTGTGCCGCGTCGACCCATCGCGACATGATGGTGGGCTTGAACAGGTCCCGCTTGCACTTGTAGTTGCACGTCTCCAGGAAGAGCGTCCGGGCTCCCTGGGCGGCGAGGGCGGCCACGGTCCCCTCGGGATCCGCCCAGCCGTCGTCGTCGAAGATGTCGACCCAGGCGGCCACCCCTCGGTAGGCCCCGAGCTTCGCCTGCCGGGCCGCGGCGGCCGGTGGGGCCAGAGGCGGGAACGCCAGGGACGCCGCCAGGACCACGGCCAGGAACCTGAAGCGGGAGGACGGAGTGGACATGCCGGTCAACTCTACCGGCCCGGGCTCTCTCTGTCCTCCGCGTTCAGCGCGACCGTCCCCGGAGCTGACGCCAGGCCGACGGAGCCGACGTGAAGGCGTCGTACAGGCTGGTGCCGATCACCCCGTGGCGACGGTCGGTGCGGACCACGGCCCGGACCTCTCGCCCGCCGAGATCCTCGGCCAGGCCGCCGATGTCGTGGATCGGGAACGCCGGGTCCCCCGTCTGGCGACGGATCAGCTTGATGTTCCGCCGGGTGTGCACCCGGGCCACGGCTGGCCCCCGCCCTCGAACCGTGAAGTAGTTCATCGGCAGGAACACGTCGTAGTGCCGGGCCAGAGCCCGATACGGGAAGGGGCGCCAGGAGAAGAACCACGGCGGCGTGATCGCCCCCATCCCGTAGCGCAGTCCGACCCGGGTCCGGAGGCGCTGGGAGAGGGCCACCAGACGGCGGTTCCTGATCCCCACCCTCGCCACGTCCATCGCCTCGACGTCCAGGGCGAAGGAGTCGAAGCGACGGCCGTCGCGGGTTCGGAACCGGATCGCCGCCAGCGAGCGCTGGAGGTCTCGCTTCGGTCGGACGAATCCCGGCAGGTACCAGGACACCACCCGCATCCGCCGGCGCTGGGCCGCGCGCAGGAGCTCGGCCATCCGGGCGGGGCGGAACAGGGCCTGGTCGCAGTTGAAGTGGCACGTCTGAAGGTAGATCGTGCGCACCCCCCGCCGCTGGAGCTGGGCCATGGTGCGGACGGGGCGCTCCCAAGCGCGATCGTCGTAGATGTCGATCCACCCCCCGACGCCTCGGTACGGGATCAGCCGCTCGCGAGCGGAGACGGGGACGGCCGGCAGGCTCAGGGCGAGCGAGCAGGCCAGGGCGAGCCCGAGGGCGGCCCTACGGGTCCGGAGGCCGGGTGGCACTGGCGGGCCAGGATACAGGGTCCGGCTCGAGATGCCAGCAGGTTCTCATTCGACCGCTCGCTTGGCCCGTCACGGGGCGGGCTGGACGGGAGGCTCGAGCACGCAGTCCGCGGGGGCCTTGTCCGGCCGGAGGCCCTTGAAGGAGGGCGCCCGGAGCTTTCCCACCCGGGTCATCTCGAGGTACTCGACCTCGCAGACGAGCTCCGGTCGCACCCACCGGGCCCCATTCACGGCCGCCAGGTCGGGGTCCGCGATGGGCGGGTCCGGCTGCTCCAGGGCCGTCAGCCGCTTCAGCAGATCGCTCAGCACGCCGCCGGTGAATCCCGTCCCGACCTGCCCGATCCACGCCAGCTCGCCGTCGCGGTACGCGCCGAGAAGAAGGGCTCCGAACGTCGCCCCTCGTGAGCCCGTGCCCGGGGTCCACCCGAGGATCAGGCAGTCCTGCTGGTTGGTGGCCTTGATCTTCCGCCAGTCCTTGGTGCGGCGGCCCGGCTGGTACGGGCTCCCCAGCCGCTTTCCCACGATCCCCTCGAACCCGAGCTCCTTGGCGGACCCGAAGAACGAGGTTCCCTCCTCCTCCACCACGAACGTGAGGGCCATCGGTCCCGTCACCGTGACGATGTCCTCCAGCAGCCCGCGCCGCGTCTCCAGCGGCTCGCGGGTGAGGTCGCGGCCGTCGAGCCACAGCAGGTCGAACGCGAACAGCACCACCGGGGCCTGACGGCGGGCTCGCTCCACGTCCTTCGGCGCGGTCAGGTTCATGCGCTGCTGGAGCCGCTCGAAGGACGGACGGCCGCGTTCGTCTGCGGCCACGATCTTCCCGTCGATCACGGCGCTCAGCGCGTTGACGAACCGGGCCAGGTTGTCGAGCTCCGGATAGATCGCGGTATGGTCCCGGCCGGTCCGAGAGACGAGCCTGGTGCCGTCCGTGGCCACGTACGCCAGGGTTCTGATGCCGTCGAGCTTCGGCTCGAACCGCCAGCCGGGGTCGTCGAAGGCCCGGTGTCCTCCCTCGGCCAGCATGGGGGCGAGCATCGGCGGGGGCTCCGGCTGCTCGGCGGCGGAGCGCTTCGACAGGAACACAAGCCAGTCGGTCCTGGTCTTGACCAGGTGGTACTCGCCTCGGTGCCGGCCGCCCTCGAGCCTGAAGGTGACCTTGTCGCCCTTCCATTCCAGGGCGTCGTACCGCCCGCGGTCGAAGATGCGGACCTCGCCGGCGCCGTACTGGCCCTCCGGGATCCATCCCTCGAAGCCGCCGTACTCGATGGGATGGTCCTCAGTGCGTACGGCCAGACGCTTGTCCTCGGGGTTCGTGGGGAGTCCTCGCGGCACGGCCCACGACGCCAGCACGCCGTCGTGCTCGAGCCGAAGGTCGTAGTGCAGCCTGGTGGCGTCGTGCTTCTGGATCACGAACAGCTCGTCCTTGCCCGGCCGGACCTCCGGGGGCGGCTCCGGCGTGACGTCGAACCGCCGCTTCCGCTCGTACTCGGCCAGCTTCGCCGCCTCAAGCCCTGCTTCATCCTTCGGCGACGTGTCGGCAGGCGCGGAGCGTCCGGCCTCACCCGTGTCGGAGACCTCGATGCCCAGGGAGGCGAACGCCTCGCGGGGGTCGACGGGGTGGTCGAGGACGCCGCGGAAGAGGTCGCCGACCTCGGCTAGCCGTCCGTGCACGTTGGCGATGGTGAAGTCTTGGGGGCGGACCTCCCCGGCCTGGACCTCCTCCCACGTGAGGGGCGTCGACACCGTGGCGCCCGGCTCGGGACGGACCGAGTACACCGCCGAGATGTTCGCGCCTCGGCGGTTCATGTTGTGGTCGATGAAGGTGCCTCGTCGCTTCGAGATCTGGAAGTCCATCGTGACGCGGCCGGGGTCGGCCCCGCGGATCGCCTGGCCCACCTTCCCCACGAAGGTCCGGACCTCTTCGTAGGTGGGCTTCGGGTCGAGGCCGACGTAGATCTGCACCCCGGTGGCGCCGGAGGTCTTGGGGTAGGAGGGGAGCCCCAGGTGGTCCAGGGCGGTCTTGACGTGCATGGCCACCGCCAGGACGTCCTCGAATGTGGCTGGCTCGAACGGGTCGAGGTCGAAGAACAGGTAGTCCGGGTGATCGATCGTGTCGCACCGTGAGTGCAGCGGGTGGAACTCGATGGCCCCCAGGTTGGCCACGAACAGGATCCCGGCCGCGTCCTCGGCCACCAGGAAGTCGTTGAAGCCCTCCTCCGCTTCCTCGCTCTCCACTCGGCACCGCCCCACCCACTCGGGGGTGTGGGACGGCGCGTTCTTCTCGTAGAAGTACGGCCCGGTGATCCCGTCCGGCATCCGCTTCATCGTGAGCGGCCGGCCCTCGAGGTAGGGGAGGAGCGAGGGGGCCACATTGTAGTAGTGGGCCAGCAGGTCGCCCTTGGTGTAGCCCTCCTCGGGCCAGAACACCTTGTCGAGGTTGGACAGGCGAAGGCGCCGGCCCTCGATGTCCAGCCACCAGTGCTCGCCGTCCCGCTCGGCCGGCAGCGGCCTGGGAGTCTCCACCGTGAACGCCGGGCCCCGGCGACGCTTGGATGGCATGGTGGGAGGGTATCGAGTTCGGGGGGCTCGGGGCTCCCCAGCGATACAATCGAGGTTCAGCGGCTTCTGGAGGTTCCCATGAAGACGATGTGGAGAGGCGCCATCTCCTTCGGGCTCGTGTCGATCCCGGTCCGGGTCTACACCGCCACCGAGGAGAAGACCCTGCGGTTCAACCAGCTTCACGAGAAGGACCACGGCAGGATCAAGTACAAGCGGGTCTGCTCGAAGGACGGCGAGGAGGTCTCCTTCGACGAGATCGTCAAGGGGTACGAGTACGAGAAGGACCGGTACGTGATCCTCGACGACGAGGACCTCGAGGCCGTCCCCGTCGAGTCGACGCGGACCATCGACATCGCCCAGTTCGTGGACCGTTCCGAGATCGATCCGATCTACTACAAGAAGACCTACTACCTCGGTCCGGAGGAGGCCGGGGTGAAGGCCTATCAGCTCCTCCGCGATTCCCTCCGGGAGGGGGACAGGGTGGGGATCGCCAAGGTCTCCTTCCGGGACAAGGAGCACCTGGCCGCGGTTCGGCTGATGGAGGACGTCCTGGTCCTCGACACGATGTTCTGGCCCGACGAGCTCCGCGAGGCCGACCTTCCCGGGCTGGAGAAGGAGGCCAAGGTGTCGGACCGGGAGCTCCAGATGGCCCAGAGCCTGATCGAGAACCTGTCCGAGAGCTTCGACCCGGGCGCCTACCGCGACGAGTACCGGGAGGCCCTCCTGGAGATCGTCGAGAAGAAGGTGGCGGGCGAGGAGATCGAGGTCATCGAGGCCCCGGAGCCCTCGAAGGTCGTCGACCTCATGGAAGCGCTCAAGCAGAGCGTCGAGGAGACGAAGAAGAAGGCCCCGGCCAAGAAGACGACGGCGCGGCGCCGCAAGGCCGCGGCGTCCTGAGCGCGGCCCGGTGGGCCGGCCCGCGTTCGGCATCGAGGAGCTGGACGGTCACCGCTCGTACCGGGTGACCGGGTCCCTCGACGTGCCGTCGGCGGGCGGCCTCCACGAGCTCCTCGATGAGCTCTGCCGGACGCCCGGCGACATCACCCTGGACCTCTCCGGGGTGACGATCATGGACAGCGGCG
>JBOGWD010000005.1:0-2064 GCA_050693275.1 Actinomycetota bacterium
TGCTCGACAAGGAACCCGACATCGAGGTCATCGGCGAGGCGCATGACGGGGATCAGGCCGTGGACCGGGCCACCGAGCTCATGCCCGACGTCGTGCTCATGGACGTGCGGATGCCCCGGCGCTCCGGTATCGAGGCCACGCAGAAGATCAAGGAGCAGCTGCCCCACGTGAAGATCCTCGTGCTCACCAACAGCGATGAGGAGGCGGACCTGTACGACTCGATCAAGGCCGGCGCTTCCGGCTACCTCCTGAAGGAGATCTCGTCCGAGGAGGTGGCCGAGTCGATCCGCTCGGTCGTGCAGGGCCATTCCCGGATCTCCCCGGCCATGGCCTCGAAGCTCCTCTCGGAGTTCCAGGCCATGACGAAACGGGAGGACGACCGCCAGCCCCTGGCCCCGCCCAGGCTCACCGACCGCGAGCTCCAGGTCCTTCGGCTCGTGGCCCAGGGCAAGGGGAACCGGGACATCGCCGGGGAGCTGTTCATCTCCGAGAACACCGTCAAGAACCACATTCGGAACATCCTGGAGAAGCTCCAGCTGCACTCCCGGATGGAGGCCGTGATCTACGCGGTCCGGGAGAAGCTGCTCGACATCAAGTAGCGGCACGGGGAGGGGAGTGGCCGCACCGCTCGATGTCCGCGACCGTATGGTCGGCCGCAACACCGGCCTGCTGGCCACGGCTCAGGTCGCCCTGTGGGGGGCCCTGGGTGCGGTGGCCACGTTCGGCCCGATCTCCGTGTTCGAGCTCAGTGGCCGGGAGAGCTCGGCCCCCGTCCTGTTCGGTGTGTACTCGCTGGCGCTCGCCGCGGGGGCCAGGATCTCCGGCCATATCATGGATCGGGCGGGGCGCCGGCCCGGGCTGGCCGGCGGATACGTGGTGCTCGGCCTGGGTGGAGGCCTGGCCGCCGTCTCGGTGGCTTCAGAATCGACGACCGGCCTCCTGGCGAGCGCCAGCGTCATGGGAGCCGGTGCGGGGACGGCCCTCCTGGGCCGGGCGGCCGTGGCCGACATGTATCCGCCCGATCGGCGGGGCCGCGCCGTGGGAAGGCTCCTGGTGGCCGGCACGATCGGTGCCGTCGGGGGCCCTCCCTTGGCCGGGGCCGTCCACTCCCTCGCCGAGCGCATGGGCGTCGAGAACCCCCTGGTCGTGCCGTGGCTGCTGGTCCCTGTCCTGGCGGCGGGGGCGCTGGCGCTGGTCCTCTCGATGCGGCCCGATCCCCGCGAGCTGGCCGTCGGTGGCGAGGTCGCGGCGAGGGCTCGCCGCCCCATCGAGATCCTTCGGCTCCGCCCCGCCCGGGCCGCCGTCGCGGGCATCGTGGTGGTGCAGGTAGTGATGGTCACCTTCATGAGCGTGGTCCCGGTCGTGCTCCACAGTCACGGCTCAGGGGAGCTCATTGTCTCGCTTGTCGTCAGCCTCCACCTCGCCGGGATGTTCGCGTTCTCCTCGGTGGTGGGAGCGGCCCTCGATCGGTGGGGCCGCCGGCCGGGGCTCCTGGTCGGGATCGCCCTCACGGCGGCGGGTGTCCTGCTCGCCCTTCCGGAGGGCTCGACCGCCCTGCCGTCGGTGGGCCTGCTCATGATCGGTGTGGGCTGGTCGTTCTCCTACATCGGGTCGACGGCCGTGATCAGTGACCTAGCCGGACCGACGGAGCGGGCCGGCGCGCTGGGCCTGACGGACCTGGTGGCCGCGCTCGCGGCGGCGACCGGCGTGCTGTCGGGCGCCGCCCTGCTCCAGGCGACGGGGCTCCTGGCGCTGGGCATCGCCGCCCTGGTCCTGCTGGTGATCCCCATCGCACTGCTCGCGGCGCGCGGGGGGCAGGTCGCGGCCGGCCGGCCGGGATAGCCGGCCCTTCGCTGTACAATCGAGGTCCCCGACGAAGGACAACCCCCGTGGTACTGGGAAAGCTCGCGGAGATCGGCGAAGGCCGCAAGCGCAAACACTTCGAGCACGCCGCCCACCTCGTCAACACCTTCGAGCCCGAGGTGGAGGAGCTCCCGGACGGCGAGCTCGCGGGCAAGACCGAGGAGCTCAAGCGCCGCCTGAAGGACGGCGAGTCGCTCGAGG
>JBOGWD010000006.1:0-3490 GCA_050693275.1 Actinomycetota bacterium
GTCCCACCTTCTCCCGGTTCGGCTCGGCCGAGCCCTTCTCGATCCCGGCGGCCTGCCGGATCAGCTCCACGGACGGGGGCTGCTTGGTCACGAAGGTGAACGACCGGTCCTCGTAGATCGTGAGCTCTACCGGGATGACCTGGCCCATCTGGTGCTGGGTGGCCTCGTTGTACTGCTTGCAGAATTCCATGATGTTCACGCCGTGCTGACCCAGGGCCGTGCCCACCGGGGGGGCCGGCGTGGCCTGGCCGGCCCGGATCTGGAGCTTCACCACCGCGAGGACCTTCTTCCGGCGCCGTCCCTCCGCCATCAGACCCTCGCCACCTGGTCGAACGAGAGCTCCACCGGGGTCTCCCGGTCGAAGATGTTCACCATCACCCTGACCTTGGACTGGTCGACGTTGATGTCGCTGATCGTCCCGTTGAAGTCGGCAAACGGACCGGAGATGATCCGGACCACATCCCCTTCCTCGAAGTCGAGGCGGAACGCCGGCTTCACCTCCTCCTTCTTCACGGCCAGGATCTTCTCGACCTCCCGCCGGGACAACGGGGTGGGCTTCTGGCCGGTCCCGCTGGACACGAATCCGGTGACCCCAGGCGTGTTGCGGACCACGTACCAGGAGTCGTCGTCGTACACCATCTTCACCAGGAGGTAGCCGGGGAACACCTTCTTCTGGACGACCTGCTTCTTGCCCCCCTTGATCTCCATGACGTCCTCCATGGGGATGACGACGTCGAAGATCTTGTCCTGCATCTGCATGGTGTGGATCCGGGACTCGAGGTTCGTCTTCACCTTGTTCTCGTACCCCGCATAGGTATGGATGACGTACCATTCCCCGGGTCCGCCGTACGGATCGGCCCCGCTCGGGGCCTTCACGACGGCCGCGGCCTCCTCGGCGGCCGGTTCCTCCCCGTTCGGCTCGGGCTCGACGAGCCGGAGGGCGGCCTCCTCGGCCGGCGGCTCCTCGGCCTCGGTGGGGTCGGGAGAGCCCGAGGGCTCCTCGGTCTCAGCGGGTTCAGCGGGCTCCTGGGGCTCCTCGGCCTCGTCGTCCCGCGTCTCGGGGGGGTCTTCGAGGGTCATCGGTTCGGGATCAGCCGGTCTCGACGCCGAAGATGGCCAGGACGCCCTTGGAGATCAGGAAGTCCAGGCCGAAGACGAGGCTCGTGAGCACCACGACGGACACCAGCACGACGAGGGTGTAGGCCAGGACCTCGCGGCGGGTGGGCCAGGCCACCTTCTTCAGCTCCTGGCGGACCTCGCGGATGAACTGGCGCGGACCGGCCCGCTTCTTCCGCTCGGGCACGGCCGGACGCCGCACCGCCGCCTGCTGGCGCCGGTCGCGCTCCATCATCCGCTTCGTCTGTCTGTTCATCTCATCCTCGGGGCAGGGCCGGAGGGACTCGAACCCCCAACCGCCGGTTTTGGAGACCGGTGCTCTGCCAAATTGAGCTACGGCCCTCTGGATCGGGGATCGCTTCGGCCGGACCCGCCCAAGTATACGCGAGCCGCACCGAGGTGCGTGAAGCCGCCGAGCGGGGAACATAGACTACCGGCAGGCCCCGCGCGGCCCCGGAGCGAGGGTCGAGTGCAGCAGAAGTCCGAACCGCAGCGGCAGGTGGCCGCCGTGCCTTCCCGTCGGCGACCGCCCAGACAACGCGCCGCCGACCCGGTCCCCATCCCCGAGGCCCCGTCCCGACAGCGGGCCCGAACGATCAGGCTCCAGGAGGTCCTGGCCGCCCAGCAGCGGGCGGTCGAGGAACGGATCGAGGCGGGACTCGATCGGATCCGCCAGGCCGTGACCACGGCCGCTCGCGAGGCGACGGCGGAGGCGGTCCAGGCCGCCCGGACCCCGCCGGGCCCGGAAGCCGGGGACGTGGCCCGGGCCCTCCTGACCTACGCCGACGAACGCTTCCAGGCCCTGGGCCTGCGCCTCCAGGCTA
This sequence comes from Actinomycetota bacterium, assembly GCA_050693275.1. GTDB lineage: Bacteria > Actinomycetota > UBA4738 > UBA4738 > CALAEC01 > CALAEC01. The sequence goes on from JBOGWD010000006.1 coordinate 1,941, forward strand.
TCGAGGAGGACCTCCGTTCGCTGGCCGCCCGCCGGGACGAGGATCCGGCCGGTCCGGGCCGAGACGAGGTGGCCCGGCTGGCCCGGCTGATCCGGGACGTCGCCGTGAAGCAGAGCGAGATCGTGGCGAGGCTCGCCAGAGCCCAGCGAGCCGCGATCTCCCACCTGGCCGCCGAGCAGCGGGCCGCCCTCGAGGATCTCGGGCGGCGCACCGGTCGGGGAGTGGTCGCGGCGTCCCGGGCGCTCCAGCGGGAGCTCGAGCACGATCTCCGGGAGCTCGGGACCAGCGTGCGGTCGATGCACCGCACCCTGGCCTGGCAGGGGATGTCGAGCGCCGGCCGGCCCGAGCCGGCCCCGGCCGCCGAGCCCCCGACCGCCTAGATCGCCACGCGGGTCCGGACCACTCCGCGCCTGGCCGCCCGCCGCCACAGGAGCCCGATAGCCCCCGCGCCCACGATCGCGCCGCCCACCGAGGCCGCCGCCACGTGAACCCGGCGATCCTGGGCCAGCCGGCGAACCCGGCCCGTCCACCGTCCCTCGGTCTCCAGGACGTGAGCGACGACCCGCTCGGAGAACCCGAACGGCGGCTCCTCGACCTCGTCCCGGAGCGACGCCACGGCCGCCACGACCTCCCGGTACCGCGCCAGCTCGCCGGCGCACTGCGGGCACGTGGCCAGGTGCACCTCGAAGTCGGTGGCCTCAGCCATGTCCCCTCTCTTCCGCCAGCTCGGGCAGTCGGTCCAGCACGTCCTCGTGTCCGGTCCCGCGGGGCTCGCCCGTCCCGTACACGAGCTCCTTCAGGCGCCTCCGGGCCCGGTGGATCCGGACCTTCACCGCTCCCTCGGTGAGCCCCAGCTCGTCGGCGATCTCCTGGATCGAGAACCCGTAGGCGTCCTTCATGACCAGCACCGTCCGCTGGGCCACCGGCAGCGCGCCCAGGGCCCGCTGGATCTCGTCCCGGTCGACCGGGTCGGCCACCGGGGCGTCGGGAACGTCCACCACGACGTCCGGATCCTCGAGCAGGTCGCCGAACCGGCCCCGCCGGCGAAGGTGGGTCACTGCCGCGTTGGCCGTGATCCGATACAGCCACGTCTCCACGCTCGAGTCTCCCCGGAACCCGGGGAGGCCTCGATACATCCGCAGGTAGGCGTCCTGGGCCACGTCCTCCGCCTCGTGCCGGTCCCCCACCAGACGATATGCCAGCGTGAACACCCCCCGGTGGGTCCGCTCCACCAACTCCTCGAAGGCCTCCGGCTCGCCTCGCCGGCAGCGATCGAGAAGGTCGCGACTCACCATCGCGCCACCTGCTTAGACCTCGCGGGAGGCCGGGAGGTTACCGGCCGTTCGGAGTCGGTTCGGGCTCCGGTCAGCCCAGGTTCACCACGGCCCGGGAGTTCTTGATGGCCATGACCCGCTGCCCGTCGCGCTCCACCTCCGCCCACACGTCCAGGGTAACGTCCCTGGTGGCGTCGTCCTTGGCCGCCACCCGACCCCTGGCCACGAGCGTCTCGTCCATGTACACCACGGCGCGGAACTGCACCGAGATCGACC
>JBOGWD010000007.1:0-1100 GCA_050693275.1 Actinomycetota bacterium
GCGGCCAGCTCCTCCACCCGCCCGGCGCGCTCCTCGGCCCGAACCCTTCCCACGGCGGCCTCCAGCTCCTTGATCCGGGCCGCGGCCCTCCGGGCTCGCTCCGGTGCCTGGGCCGGGTCGCCGGCGCCGAGGGCCTCGGCCACCTCCTCGAGCAGCCGCCGCTCCAGCCGGATGTGGCTCAGGGCATCGGGACCGACCAGGGCCTCGATCCGCCGAAGGCCCGACCCGATCGACTGCTCGGAGGTGATGAGGGCCAGGGCCACGTTGCCCGTGTGGGGCACGTGGGTGCCGCCGCACAGCTCGATGGAGTAGTCGCCGATCTCCACGACCCGAACCAGGTCCCCGTACCTCTCTCCGAACAGCGCGATGGCCCCCTGGCTCCGCGCGAACTCGAACGTGGTCTCGTACGCCCGCACGGGATCGTCCCAGGCCAGCCGGTTGTTGGCCAGTTCCTCAGCTTCCTCGATCCCGTCCCGGGACAGGGGCTCGAAATGGGTGAAGTCGAATCGCAGCCGTCCGGGGGCCACCAGGGAACCCGCCTGCCGGGCGTGGTCCCCCAGGAGGTGGCGCAGCGTCCAGTGGATCACGTGCGTGCCGGTGTGCGATCGCGCCGTGGCCTCCCTGCGGCCGGCGTCGACCTCGGCCTCGACCTCCTGTCCGGTCTCGACCTCGCCACGGCCCACCAGACCTCGATGGACGATGGCCTCCCCGGGGCCCCCCACGGTGTCCTCCACGATGACCTCACCGGTGGCCGTGCGGATCACGCCGGCGTCACCGACCTGGCCGCCGCCCTCCGCGTAGAAGGGCGTCCGGTCCAGGACGAGCTCGACCTCGTCTCCCTCACCGGCGGCGTCGCCCCGGGCCCCCTGCCGGACCAGCCCGGCGATCGTTCCCTCGGCTCGGAGGTGCTCGTAGCCCAGGAACTCCGTCCGCCCCGCGCCGCGAGCCACCTCGGCCAGGGCGGCCTCGTCCCGACCTCCCTTGGCCGCCGCCCGGGCCCGCTCCCGCTGCTCGGCCATGAGCCGCTCGAAGGTCCCGGTGTCCACGTCGAGCCCCTGCTCCTCCGCGAGCTCGGCGGTGAGCTCGATGGGGAACCCGTA
>JBOGWD010000008.1:0-1082 GCA_050693275.1 Actinomycetota bacterium
GCCATCCGACCCGGGAACGAACCGGCGTTCTCGGTGAGCAGGGTCTGGTCGATGCCCAGGTTCCATCCGAACGCGTACTCTCCGAGCTTCAGGAGGCCGACCGTGGCCGCGCCCAGGGCCAGGCCCGCCCCGAGCCACCGCCGGGATCGGGAGACGTCCTCTGAGCGAAGCAGCCACAGGGAGGTTCCGGTGAGGATGAAGCACACGGCCGTGCTGGCCACCATCGGGTTCGTGACGCCGGGGATGAAGGTGCGTAGCCAGGGGATGTCGAGGACCCAGCCAAGCAGCACGGCGAAGCCGACGGCGACGGCGGTGAGCGCGCCGATCGCCGGCCCCCGCGCAGCGGTTCGGGCTCCCTGAGACTCCATACTGGTCTCCACAGGTCGTTCTCGGCGGGTTTGGCCACTCCCCTGAGCAGGACAAGCAGAGGGCGGTGCCGACCCCACGGGTCCGCTATCATGCGCCCCGGACGCCAGGCCCCCAATGCAAGGAGGTTCGTTTCCCGATGGACACGCCCCAGAACGCCCAGGACAGGAGCAGGTTCGTCACGCTGCCCGATCTCGACCCGACCGGCTTCCTCCAGCTCAAGCGGTTCGATGGCCCCATGCCCGAGCGGGAGGAGTGGGAGTCGCTCGAGTACGTGGACTGGAAGTCGGGCGGCGACACGAACTTCGCCATCCTGGCCTCGGCGAACGGCGAGAACGATCCCCGGGGGTTCTGGGAGTACGGGAAGCCCGACAAGGACGGCATGTGGACCCCCAACATCGAGCGGATCCCCGCCGTCAAGAAGTGGGTGGAGAGCGCCGGGGCGAACTTCGGCCGGGTCCGGGTCATCAAGCTGGAGCCTAGCGACGAGGCCTCGGCCATCGGGGCCATGCATCCGGACGACAACAACCGGATCACCCCCGAGGGCACCGGCTGGGTCGTCCGGGCCTGGCTGCAGCTCACCGACAATCCCGACTCCTCCATGATCGTGCGTGAGGAGAAGGACGACCAAGCCGGCGAGCGCCGGATCCCCCTTCCCAGAGGCGCCCAGTTCCTCGTGGACTCCGAGCGCCTGTGGCACGCCGTGTGGCACGACG
>JBOGWD010000009.1:0-8232 GCA_050693275.1 Actinomycetota bacterium
CCCACGTCCAGCCTGCGGAATCTTCAAGCGCGAGCTCGTTGCTCCCGTCGCCACACGTGGCCGCCTGGGCCGGGAGCGCGGCCATCAACGGCCACAGCAGGCCCAAGGCAAACACAACACCGATCGATCTGGCGATCCGTCCCTTCCGCATCTCACGCACCTCCCACTCCAGAGCTGACAACGCACGATTCTATCGCGCCTCGCGGGTCCGTCAATCAGTCGTTCGGCCGGGTCGAGGCGCGGGCCCGGAGGCCTTCGATCAGCAGGTCGAGGCCGAAATCGAACTGCTCCTCGACGTCGCACTCCATGAAGTGCGGGAGCGCCTCCCGGAGGCGAGGGAGCTCAGCGGCCTGAAGCACCTGGGCCATCTTCTCGTGGGCCTGGAGGTGCGCTTCGTCCTCCGGCCCACCGAGCATGGGGCCGAGCTCCATCATCACGTAGCCCAGGATGTAGCCGCCGAAAGCGTGGAACGCCTTGACCGAGTCCACCTCGGAGAGACCCAGGGAGCGGAACAGGTCGAGGGCGAACTCGTACGCGCGTAGCGAATCCGGGTTGGTGAAGGGCCCCCGCCGGTCGCTCATCAGCGTGATCACGGTGGGGTGGGCCAGGAGCAGGCGCCGGTACTCGTGGGCACCCCGGCGGGCCGCCTCCCCCCAATCCCGGGACTCTGGGACCCGGAACTCGGCCAGGACCTCCTCGCAGACGCCGTCGAGGATGTCCTCCTTGTCCTGGACGTGGTTGTAGAGCGACATGGCCTCGACGCGGAGCTCCCGGCCGATCCGCCGCATGGTGACCGCCTCCAGCCCCTCCTGGTCCATGATCTGAAGGGCGGCCCGGACGATCCGCTCCCGGGACAGTGGCTCCCGTCGCGGAGCTTCCGGGGCCTCCACCGATCGCACGTTTTCCATCAATTCATCTCCGTAGGGGTTGACACTTACATCGTACATGAGCTAACTTACGGTGTCAACATATACCGTAAGCGTACGGAGTAAGGCCCGCAAGGAGGGAGCGAGATGAAGCTGAGCCCCGAGGCCCTGGCCCGAGCGAGCAGCCGCCATCCATGGCGGACCATCGGACTCTGGGTGGTCCTGATCGTGACCATGGGATACCTCAGCAGTCAGCTGCTGGGCGACGTCCTGACCCAGGAGTTCGAGTTCACCAACGAGCCCGAGGCCGTCAGGGCACAGCAGGTCATCGACGAGAAGCTCTCGGACGGGACCGAGCTGGCCAGCACCGAGTTCTTGATCGTCCAGTCCGAGTCGCTCGCGGTCGAGGATCCCCGCTTCGAGGCAGCCGTGCGGGGCTTGCAGGAGGAGATCGGTGCCCTCGACGGCGACGTCCTGGCGAGCCCGCCCCTCACCTACTACGACCTCGTCCAGCAGTCTCCGGAGCAGGCGGCCGGCCTCGTGTCCCGGGACGGGCGGGCGACGCTCATCGCGGTTCCCCTCCAGGACACCGAGCTGTCGACCATCGAGGAGCTCCGGGGCGTGGCCCAGGAGGCCCGGCCGGACGGGTTCACCGTGCAGGTGGCCGGCCAGGGCGTGATGTTCGCCGACTTCACCGAGATCGCCGAGGAGGACCTCCGCCGGGGCGAGACGATCGGCGTTGCCATCGCCCTGATCGTCCTGATCGTGGTGTTCGCCTCGATCGTGGCGGCCATCGTCCCGATCGTGATGGCGGTGTTCGCCATCGCCGTGGCCCTCGGCCTGGTGTCGCTGATCGGTCAGCTCACGGACTTCAACCTGTTCGTCACGAACATGGTCAGCATGATCGGGCTGGCGGTGGGCATCGACTACTCACTGTTCATCGTGTCCCGGTACCGGGAGGAGCGGAAGAAGGGCTTCCCGAAGCTCGAGGCCATCGGGGCGTCGGGCGCCACCGCCAACCGGGCCGTGTTCTTCAGCGGCCTGACCGTGGTCCTGGCCCTGCTCGGGATGTTCATCGTCCCGGCGTCGATCTTCCGGAGCCTGGGGGCGGGGGCGATCCTGGTGACGCTGGCCGCGCTGGCCGCGTCGATGACCCTGCTGCCGGCGATCCTCGGGCTGCTCGGCGACCGAGTCAACTGGCCCCGGCTGGCCAGGCGCGCCCGGATCGACTCCGACCACGACCCGAAAGGCGGCTTCTGGGACCGGATCACCCGCGGTGTGATGGCCCGCCCGGCCGTCTACCTCATCCTGGCCGTGGCCGTCCTCGGCGGGCTGGGGTCGTTCTACTTCCAGCTCAACCGAGGCACGTCACAGAACGTGAGCCAGCTCCCGGACGACTTTCCGTCGAAGCAGGCCTTCCTCACGCTGGAGCGGGAGTTCGCCGGCGGGGTGACCGACCCCGCCAGGATCGTGATCGCCGGCGACGTCCAGAGCCCCGCCGCCCAGGCCGCCATCGAGGACCTCCGTGGCGCCGTGGCCGACATGGACGTGTTCGACTCTCGCACCGAGGTCATCCCGAGCGGGGACGGCACCGCTGTGGAGGTGGACGCGTACTTCCGCAGCGACCCCTCCACCGAGACGGCCTTCCAGGCGATCCGGGACCTTCGCGCCGAGATCGTGCCGGCGGCCTTCGAGGGAGTGGACGGGGTCGAGGTCCTGGTCGGGGGGAACACCGCCTTCTTCACCGACTTCCTCGACGTGGCCGACCAGTACCAGTGGATCGTCCTGGCGTTCGTGCTGGGGCTGTCCTTCGTCCTGCTCACCGTGGTCTTCCGGTCGATCGTGGTGCCGGTGAAGGCGATCATCATGAACCTGCTGTCGGTGGGAGCGGCCTACGGGGCGGTGACACTGGTGTTCCAGGAAGGCATGGGGATCGGGTTCTTCAACGCCCTGGGATTCCAGTTCCAGCAGGTCTCGGCGATCGAGGCGTGGCTGCCCCTGTTCCTGTTCTCGATCCTGTTCGGACTGTCCATGGACTATCACGTGTTCCTGTTGTCCAGGATCCGGGAGGAGTACGACAAGACCAAGGACAACACCGAGGCGGTGGCCTACGGCCTGCGGACCACGGCCGGGATCATCACCGGCGCCGCGATGATCATGGTAGCGGTGTTCACCGGGTTCGCCGCCGGGCGGCTCGGGCCGCTGCAGCAGATGGGCTTCGGCCTGGCCGTGGCGGTGTTCATGGACGCCACGATCGTCCGGACCCTGCTCGTCCCCGCTTCGATGCGGCTGCTGGGGGACTGGAACTGGTACCTCCCGCGGTGGCTGCGGTGGCTCCCGAGGGTGAACGTCGAGGGCCGCGAGCCGGAGCTCGCGGCGACTGACCAGGAGGCCGTGGCGGTCGGGGCACGCCGGTAGGGCCGGACCCGGCGCGGATAGACTCTCCTCCGAGGAGGAGGACCGACCATGACCGAGACCAACCGGCTCGTGATCGGCGGCGACCTGGTGGAGGCCGCCTCCGGCGAGACCTTCGCGTCGATCGATCCGTCCACCGGGGAGTCGTTCGCCACGGTGGCCAAGGCCGGCAAGGAGGACGTGGTCCGAGCCACGGAGGCGGCCCGAACGGCCTTCGACGAGGGCCCGTGGCCGAGGATGAAGGGCCGGGAGCGGGCCCAGGCGCTCCTGGCGGTGGCCGACGGGATCAAGAAGGCCGCAACAGAGCTGGCCGAGACCGAGGCCCGGGACTCCGGCGGCACCATCCGCAAGGCCACGAACGCCGACATCGGGATGGCCATCTCCACCTTCCGGGTCTACGCCGAGATGGCCTCCCGCGGGGAGGACGAGGAGCCCCTCCCCCGCTCCCCGATCTCCCACAACTACCTCCGGCGCGAGCCGATCGGCGTGTGCGCGGGCATCACGCCCTGGAACTTCCCCCTCCAGATGGCCGCGTGGAAGATCGCCCCGGCCATCGCCGCCGGCAACTCGGTGATCCTGAAGCCGGCGTCCTACACCCCGCTCACCTCGCTGATGCTCGGACGGATCTGCCTGGAGGCCGGCATCCCCGAGGGCGTGGTGAACGTGCTCTCCGGGCCGGGCGCCGCCGCCGGGGAGGAGCTGGTCGTCTCGCCGCTGGTGGACAAGATCGCGTTCACCGGCTCCACCGAGGTGGGCCGGCGGATCATGCAGCTGGCCAGCGGGACCGTGAAGAAGGTCACGCTGGAGCTCGGCGGGAAATCGCCGTCGATCGTCACGGACGCCGCCGACCTCGAGTACGCGGTCGACGGCGTGCTGTGGGGGGTGTTCTTCCACCAGGGTCAGGTGTGCTCGGCGGGGACCAGGCTGTTCCTCCAGCGGAGCGCGTACGACGACTTCTTCGCCGCGATGGTGAAGCGGGCCGAGGACCTCAGGGTCGGGCCGGCCCTCGACGCGGGCTCCGACCTCGGGCCGGTCGTGGCCGAGACCCAGCTCGAGACCGTGGAGCGGTACGTGGACATCGGACGGTCGGAGGGGGCCGAGATCGCGGTCGGCGGAGAGCGAGCGGTGGTCGACGGCCACGAGGGCGGCTACTACTACCGGCCCACCATCCTGAGCGACGTTGACAACTCGATGAAGGTGGCTCAGGAGGAGATCTTCGGACCGGTCCTGGTGGTGATCCCGTTCGAGGACGACGGCGAGGTGGTCCGCCTGGCCAACGACTCGATCTACGGGCTGGCCGGAGCGGTATGGTCCTCGGACGTACCTCGGGCGGTGTCGATCGCCGAGCGGCTGCGAACCGGGACGGTCTGGATCAACGACTACCACATGATCAACCCGCGCTACCCGTTCGGCGGCTACAAGGAATCGGGGATCGGCCGGGAGCACGGGACCATGGGCTTCAACGAGTACCGCGAGGCCAAGCACATCCACATCGACCTCGCCGGCGGCCGCGAGAAGCACCCGTGGTGGGACACCCTCCTCCCTCCCGGGTCAGCCGGCTAGCGCCCCCCTCGCCCCGCCTCCCTACGGGATGCGGAACGTGCGCTCGCAGGTCTTGTTCGCTCGGTCCTTTCCCTTGCCCCCGTAGCAGACGTCGCGGTCCGGGCCGCCCCCGAGCCGGTCGGCACCGGATCCGCCGGAGAGGAAGTCGCTGCCGGCGCCGCCGGAGAGCCGGTCCGGGCCGTCGCCGCCGATGATCCTGTCCCTGGCGCCCCCACCCCGGATGCGGTCGGCTCCACCGAACCCGCAGAAGATCTCGGACTCCGGGCCGCCGACGAACGCGTCCGGCCCGGGGGTCCCGATGAACTGGGGGAACGTGAAGTCACCGAAGCCGGGGCACGAGGGTCCCAGGGAGGCGTCGATCCCCGAGGCCTCGGCGGGAGCGGTGACCGCGACCTCGTCGGCCGTCTCGATGTCCGGCTTCCCGTCGTACCACTCGGTCGTGTGATCGTTCCGCTGGTCGCACCAGTCGAAGAAGATGACCTTGTAGCTCCCCGAACGCACGGGCGCCCGATACTGGCCGGCCGCATCCGTCACGGTGCTGGTGAAGCTGAAGAAGTCCGCGTCCACCACATCGACGCAGACATCGGGGAGCGGCATGCCCGTGGCCTGGTCGGTGACGGTCCCCGAGATCGTTCCCGCGTCGACCGTGCGCAGGTGGAAAGACAGGGCTCCACCGGCGCCCTGGAACCCGCCGACCTGGAACAGGTAGGTCGTCCCGCCCTCGGCCGCGAACACGGCGATCGACTGGGCGTTGAACACGTCGTCGCTGCAAGCCACGTGGGTGAGCGAGGCGAGGTCGCCGCCGGTCCAGATCCCCAGCATCGTGTCGTAATCGCTGCCGAGGGTGTCGGCCCTGAGGACGACATCGCCGGCGGGGGTGAACTGGTACCAGACCGTCTTCCCGGTGGGTCCGCAGTTCGGCATCGGCTCGCCCGGTTCCGTCGTGGCGTCGGCCGTGGCCTGGGCGTCATCGAATGGGATCGCGGCGACCGTGGTCCGGGCGGCGAACGAGTCGTTCGGCGGGACGGCCCAGGCGTCGGTGGGGAGGGCGATCAGGGCGAGGAAGGGACCGGCCACCAGCGAGCGCCTGATTCCCTTTCCCATGGACCAGGACCCCTGTTCGCCGTGGCGGGCAACCGAGGAGACCGTAGCCCCCAGGCCCAAGACGGGTCAAGAGGGAAGTGGGTCGGTCGACGGATCCCGGAAAAGCCAGAGGGGGACTGCCCGCGAATCCCCCTCCTGGCGCGTGCAGCACCCGAGCGCCCTTCTCGAGATGCTGCTCCTTGCCGGGCAGAGCCCGGCAAATCATCTTCGCCCCTATGATGCGGGCACCGACCCCGCTTGGGGAATGGCCCGAACGGGCCATTTGCGGTAGTCAGAAAGGACTAGTCCGATGCCGTCGCTGGGCTGCTCGACCCTGGTGACCTGCGCGCCGCCGAGGCTGCCGGTCCGCTCACCGGCCCGGCCGGACGTGGTGCGCGACGGCGTCGTGGCCTGGGAGGGGGAGACCCTGACGTATGCCGGCCCGCGGTCAGGTTGGGACGGACCCGTGGAGGAGGAGCTGGCCGGGCGAACCATCGTGCCCGGCTTCGTCGACTGCCACACGCATCTTCCGTTCTTCGGCTGGCGGGACGACGAGTACGAGGCCAGGCTGCGCGGCGTCTCGTACCGAGACCTTCACGGCGAAGGCGGGATCCCCAGGAGCGCGCGGATGTTCGCCGAGGCCGCCGACGAGGAGGTCCTCGAGTTCTGCCGGCCGGTCGTCGCCGAGATGCTGCGCCACGGCACCACGGCCCTCGAGCTCAAGACCGGGTACGGGCTCTCGGTCGAGGCCGAGCTCCGGCAGGCCCGGCTGGCCCGCCGGCTGGCCGAGGGGATCCCCCAGACGGCGACGGTCACGCTCCTGGCCTGTCACGCGGTCCCCGACGGCGTCGAACGAGAGGACTGGGTGGACGCCGTCTGCGCGGAGCTGATCCCGGCGGCGGCCGGGCAGGGGCTGGCCGACGCCGTGGACGTCTACGTGGAGGACATCGCGTTCACGGTGTCGGACCTGGAGCGGGTCGCCGAGGCCGCCTCGGGGGCGGGGGTCCCGCTGCGGGTCCATGCAGACCAGCTCGGGGGGTCCGGCGCCGCCGAGGCGGCCGTGCGGCTGGGAGCCCGCAGCGCCGATCACCTGAACCACGTCGGCGACGACGGCATCCGGGCGCTGACCACCGGCACCACGGCGGCCGTGCTCCTCCCGGCCTCGACCCTGTTGCTCCGCGCGCAGCCCCCTCCCGTCGCTCGACTCACCGACGGGGCCGTGCTGGCGCTGGCCACCGACTGCAACCCGGGAACGTCTCCGGTCCTCTCCATGCCGGAGACCGTCGCCATCGGATGCGCCCTGTACGGCCTGGCTCCCCTGGAGGCGCTGGTGGCGGCCACGGTGAACCCCGCCTGGGTGCTCGGGCTCGACGACCGACTCGGCTCCCTGGAGCCCGGGAAGCGCGCGGACCTGGTGATCCTCGACGCCGACGACTTCCGCCGGGTCCCCTACCGCCCCGGCCACAACCCGGTGGTCCGAACCTTCGTCGGGGGCGAGCCTTCCGACTGAATCGCGTGTAGAGTCTCCGCCGATGTCCGCCGGACGGTCGCGTCGAACCCTCGCCCCCGCCGTGGCCGCGGCCGTTCTGCTCACACTCGCCCCCCTCGGCGACCGGCCGGCGCGGGCGGCCGCAACCGCCACCCTGGTGGTCCCTTGTCAGCCGCCGGGCGACGATTGCTGGCCCGCGGCGTTCACGTTCACGCCCAACGGCCGCGAGCTCTTCTACCTCGAGCGCTTCACCGGCGAGATCCACCGGGTCACCCTTCGGGGCGGCCGCGATCGCCTGTGGGGGGACGTGGGAGACCCGGCCGGCGGGAGCGAGCAGGGAGCCCTGGGCATCGCCGTCGACCCCAAGTGGAACCGCAAGGCCAAGGGCCGGAAGGCCCAGCTGCGCCGGAAGCGCAACCGATGGGTCTACGTGTTCTTCACGAACCAGGACCCTCTGGAGAACCGGGTCGTCCGGATGCGCAAGCGGATCGGCCGGGCCGGGTTCATCACCGACCACCTCGTTTCGATCGACATCAACACCGGCACGAACCACAACGGTGGCCCGCTCCTCTTCGGGCCCGACCGCAAGCTGTACGTGGCCACGGGCGAGCAGGCCCAGCCGGATCGGGCCCAGGACCTGGCCGACCCGGCCGGCAAGGTCCTCCGTCTCGTCAGGAACGGGAACCGTCCCGGCGACAATCCGTTCCCGGGAAGCCTGGCCCTGTCGTTCGGACACCGGAACTCCTTCGGGATCGGGTTCGACCCGGTCACCGGCCGGCTGTGGCAGAGTGAGAACGGGCCGAACTGCGACGACGA
>JBOGWD010000010.1:0-2450 GCA_050693275.1 Actinomycetota bacterium
TCGCGGACGTGACCGGGCAGGTCCGTCGACTCTTGCGGCATGTGTCCTCGTTGATAGTTTCGGCCGCGACGAGAGCATCCTTGACCGAGGGGCCTCCTGGCGCCGTGCCTCAGCCCAGCCGCTCGGCCAGGTAGTGCAGCCCGATCGGGTACCGGTACTCGATCCCGCCGTGCCCGGCGTCGAAGAGCTCGAAGGACACCTCGGTGACCCCGACCGCCTCGAGCGCCCGGCGATAGGCCTCGGCCCCCAGATCGAGGAAGTACTCGTCGCGCTTCCCGGCGTCGATGTAGATGGCCCGCATCGAGCGGAGGGCCTCGGCGTGATCGGGCACCATCCGCACGGGGTCCAGGGCCAGCCACCGGTCCCACACCTCGGGGATCAGCTTCCCGGTGGCCGGATCGTAGGGGATCCTGACGGTGCCGTCGGGGTCGGTCGAGTAGCAGGCCGCCATGCACCAGTCGTTGAGGAGATGGTGATCCGAGTCCTTGGAGAACGCCGGACGGCTCCGGAAGTCCCCCCAGAACCGCTCGAACGAGCCCCGGTAGTCGTCGCGCAGCACCCGGACCGACTCCCTGAAGTCGGGCAGATAGCAGGCCTCGAACAGCGCGTCCCCGGCGTGGGTGGCCAGCCCCCCGAACACGTCCTCGCGGAGCATGGGCACGACCATGGCGCCGTATCCTCCGCTGGACTTGCCGGCGATCCCTCGGTGATCCCGCGCAGGCAGGGTCCGGTACCGCTCGTCCACCCAGGGCACGATCTCGTCGCAAAGGTACGTCAGGTAGTTGCCCGTGCCCGGAGAGTCGAGGAACTGGCTGCCGCCCAGCGAGGTCCAGCAGTCGACCCAGACCACGATGCACGGCGGGATCTCCCCGGAAGCCACCCCCCGGTCGGCGAGCTCGGGAAAGGTCGGGCGCATCGGCGGACGGTTGCGCCACATGTCCAGCTGGCCGGTCAGCCCCTGGATCACGAAGACGCTGGGGAACCGCCGGTCGGGGTGGTCGTCGTAGCCCGGGGGGACGTACACCCACACCGGCCGCCGGTGCGGATCGCCGAGCGGATTCCCTCGCAACGCGTCGCTCTCGACGACGTGCTCGTCGAAACGGCCGGCAGCCTCGGTCGACCAGGGCTCCATGGTCACTCCTCTCACCGTCGGGTCCGTCGCTCCCGCCGCCAGCACGGCGTGTGCCAGTGGCGACGAAGACGGGCGTCATCGTCGGGGATCACCACCAGGTGGGCCGTGCCCGGCCTGATCTCCTGCTGACACCCCGGGCATCGGTACGGACGCTCGCCGCTCACCCGGCGCACCGTCACGCCCTGGGCGTGAGCCCAGGCAGGGGCCGTGCTCCCCGGCTGCCGAGGTGACGGCGGCGTGGCGCGGTCGCGGGCGGCACGATGTCGGCGAGGCACCCGGCCATTATGCTGGGGCGCCGTGGCCGGGAGAGCTCCCCGCGATCTGAGCGCGTTCCGTGATCTGGGCGCGGGCCGGTTCCCCGGCTTCATCGGGGTCGAGGTCCTGGAGGTGGAAGACGGCCACACCCGAATGCGCCTGGAGGTCCGGCAGCAGCACTTGGCGCCGAACGGGTACCTCCACGCCGGCGTGGTGACCGGCCTGGCCGACTCCGCCTGCGGCTACGGGTGCGTGGCCAGCCTCCCGGAGGGCGCCGTCAACTTCGCCACGGTCGAGGTGAAGACGAACTTCCTGGGCACCGCCCTCGACGGGGAGATCGAGTGCGAGGCCCGGATGGTCCACGGCGGCCGGACCACGCAGGTCTGGGACGCCGAGGTCCGCGCCGGCCCCAGGACGATCGCCCTGTTCCGCTGTACCCAGCTGATCCTGTACCCGCGCTAGCGGCGGTCGAGGATGAACCGCGCCGCGACCTCGCCGAGGGCCGTCCCCGTCCCCGCGTCGTCCCGCGGTTGCCCCCGCACCCGGAACGAATGGTCGCCGCCCTCGACGCGATGGAGCTCGGCCCTATCCCCCAGCCGCCCCACCACGCTCTCGAGGAGATCCCACCGGGCGAACGGGTCGGCCGTGCCCTGGAGCCACAGCATGGGCGCCTCGATCCGGCCGAGGTGCTGATCCCGGAGGCGGTCCGTCTTCCCGGGCGCGTGGAGGGGGTAGCCCACGAAGACCAGGCCGGACACGTCGAGCTCGCCGTCGGCGGCCATCATCGAGGCGATCCGGCCGCCCATCGACTTCCCCCCGGCCCAGGCCGGCCCCCCGATCTCGCCGCCGCGGTCGAACGCGGCGCGCCAGGCCTCTCGGAGCAGCGGCTCGCGGTCGGGGCTCCGCCGCCCCGCCTCCGAGAAGAGGAAGTTGAATCGCAGACACGCCACGCCCGCCGCCGCCAGACCGGCGGCGAACCCGTCCAGCAGGGGGTTCCGCATGGTGCCGCCCGCTCCGTGGGCCAGGACCAGGATCGGGCCGCCCGCCGGACCGTGCTGGGTGG
>JBOGWD010000011.1:0-3578 GCA_050693275.1 Actinomycetota bacterium
TACGGGTTCCCCATCGAGCTCACCGCCGAGCTCGCGGAGGAGCAGGGGCTCGACGTGGACACCGGGACCTTCGAGCGGCTCATGGCCGAGCAGCGGGAGCGGGCCCGGGCGGCGGCCAAGGGAGGTCAGGACGAGGCCGCCCTGGCCGAGGTGGCTCGCGGCGCGGGGCGGACGGAGTTCCTGGGCTACGAGCACCTCCGAGCCGAGGGAACGATCGCCGGGCTGGTCCGGCAGGGGGCCCGGGTCGACGCCGCCGGAGAGGGAGACGAGGTCGAGCTCGTCCTGGACAGGACGCCCTTCTACGCGGAGGGCGGCGGCCAGGTCGGTGACGCCGGCGTGATTCGCACGGCCACCGGTGAGGTCGTCGTGGAGGACACCGTGGGGGGCCCCGGGGAGGCCATCGTCCATCGAGGTCGGGTGGGCCGCGGCGAGGTCGAGCCCGGACAGGAGGTCGAGGCCGAGGTCGACGCCGGCCGCAGGGAGGCCACGGCGCGATCGCACACCGGCACGCACGTGATCCACTGGACGCTGCGCCACCTTCTGGGGGAGCACGCCCGGCAGGCGGGTTCCCTGGTGGCCCCGGGACGGCTGCGATTCGACTTCACCCATTTCGAGCCCCTGTCCCGGGACGGGATCGAGGAAGCGGAGACCCTGGCCAACACCCGGCTGGCCTGGGACGATCCCGTGCGGGCGTACGAGACCACGTTCGAGTTCGCCCGGAGCCAGGGGGCCATCGCGCTGTTCGGCGAGAGGTACGGGGACCTGGTTCGGGTCGTGGAGATCGGCGACTACTCCACCGAGCTGTGCGGCGGCACCCACGTGCCCCACACCGGCAAGGTGGCCCTGGCCCTCATCACCTCCGAGCAGTCGATCGGCTCGGGCCTTCGGAGGATCGAGGCCCTGGTCGGTCCCGACGCCCTGAGCCACGTCCGGGTGGAGCGGCGGCTGCTCGAGGAGGTGGCCGGGGCCCTCGGCGCCGGCGACCCGGCCCAGGCACCGGAGCGAGCCCGGAGGGCCGCCGCCCGGATCAAGGAGCTGGAGGCCGCCGTGGGAAGGGTTCGGGCCGAGGAGCGCGCCGGGCGGGTGGAGGAGCTGGCCGCCGGAGCCGGGGACGTGGCCGGGGTTCGGCTGGTGGTGGCGGAGCTGCCGGGGGAGGATCCCGGCGCGCTCCGAGAGCTCGCCATCAAGCTCCGGGATCGGCTCGAGCGTGACGGCCACGGCGCGGCGGTCCTGGGCACCGCGGACGGGAGCAAGGCCACCCTGGTCGCCGCGTGCACCGGACCGTTGGTGGAGCGGGGGGTGACCGCGGCCCGCCTCATCGAGCGGGCGGCCCAGACCGTGGGGGGCCGGGCCGGCGGCAAGCCCCAGCTCGCCTTCGGCGGCGGGGGGAACGCCCACGCCCTGTCGGAGGCCCTGGCCGGGATCCCGGATCGGCTCGCCGAGCTCGTGTCGACCAGTGGCACCGGTGCCTGAGGGCAGGGTCCTGGCCCTGGATCTCGGCGAAGCCCGGATCGGGGTGGCGCTCTCCGACCCGGATCGCCGGGTGGCCCTTCCCCACGGGACGATCAGGGTCGCCGGCGGGGTCGAGGACCTGAAGGCCGTGGCGTCCTTGGTCCGAGAGGCGGGGGCGGTGGAGATCGTGGTGGGCCATCCCCTCGGCCTCTCCGGGGAGCGGGGGGCCGCGGCGGAGCGGGCCGAGGCGTTCGCTCAGGGGCTTCGCCTGGTGCTCGAGGGAGTGCCCGTCCACCTCCAGGACGAGCGCCTCAGCACGGTCGAGGCCGAGCGGGGCCTTCGGGAGGCCGGGGCCAGGCGGCGCGGGATCCACCGCCGGGTGGACCAGGCGGCCGCGGGGGTGATCCTGGAGGGATGGCTGGCCCGGACCCGAGGGCGCGAGTCCTGAGCCCGCGGCGGTTGCTATCCTTTCGGCCCTGATGGCTGGTCGGGGAGCGCATCGCGCCCGGGGAGGGGCCGGCCGGGGAGCGTTGATCCTGCTCCTGGTCCTGGTCGTGCTGGCCGCCGGCGCCTTCGGCCTGTACCGGTACGCCACGGGAGCCTCCGGCCCGGCCCTTCCGGCGGCCGTGGAGATCGCCGCGGGGGCCACCGCCGCGGACGTGGGGGAGCTCCTCGAGGACCGAGGGGTGATCCGATCCGCCCTGGCGTTCCGCATCTCGGCCCAGTTCCGAGGGTTCGGTTCCGACATCCAGGCCGGCGCCTACGAGCTGACCACGAACATGCCGATCTCCGAGGTCTTCGAGGTCCTGGAGCTCGGCCCCCTCGTGGATACCGTCTCCCTGACGGTGCCCGAGGGGCTCGAGGTCCGGGAGGTGGCCACTCAGGCCGGCCAGGCGCTCGGCGTCGACCCCGGGGCGTTCGAGCGAGCCGCCGCCAGCGGGGACTACGTGCTCGAGCCGTACCTCCCCGAGGGGACCGAGACGATCGAGGGGTTCCTCTTCCCGAAGACCTACGAGTTCGGGACCGACGGCCTCGACGAGGAGGCCGTGATCGACCGGCTCCTGGCGCAGTTCGAGGAGGAAGCGGGCAGCCTGGACTGGAGCCGGGCCGATGACCTCGGCATGACGCCCTACGAGGTGGTCATCGTGGCGTCCCTGATCGAGCGGGAGGCCAGGGTTCCCCCGGACCGGTCGAAGATCGCCGCCGTGATCCACAACCGGCTCCGCGAGGGCATGCCGCTGCAGATCGACGCCACCGTCCAGTACGCCCTGCCGGAGGGCAATCGGGAGCTCACGTTCGAGGACTACGAGTTCGAGAGCCCATACAACACCTACCTGCATCCGGGGCTCCCCCCGACCCCGATCGCCAGCCCGGGATTGGCCTCACTCCAGGCCGCCCTGGCCCCGGCCGAGGCCGACTTCCTGTACTTCGTGGTCGTCGATCCGGAGACCGGGCGTCACGAGTTCGCCGAGACGTACCAGGAGTTCCTGCGGCTGAAAGAGGAAGCCGGGCTCTGATCCCGGGGCTCCTCAAGCCCCCTTCCGGGTGCGCCGACAATCACGGTAGGCGGCCGACGGAAGGGCTATGGATTTCGCTGCACTCGCATCCCGCATGGCGGCGGGCCTGGACGGCGTCCGGGCCTGCCTCATCGTGTCCGGCGACGGGCTGAGCCTGGGGGCCTATCCCGAGAACGCCGAGGCCAAGGCCAAGGGCGTGTGGGACCGGCTCTCCGCCGTCGGCGATCCCCAGAGGGGGTTCTTCAACGTCGGGGACGAGCTGTGGGTGGTGGCCCGCCGAGGCTGGTATGCGGCTCTCCTCATCGCCTCGCCCTCGGTCCGACCCGGCATCGCCCTCGACCGGCTCGAGTCATATCTGAAGATCGCCGAGGAGAGCCGGGTCAGAGAGGCCAGCGAGTTCGGGCCCCCCGCGGCGCCCGAGCCCGCCCGCAGGCTCCGCACCCCACTTCACCGTGAGCCCAAGGCGGAGCCCCGACCCCAGCCCCAGCCCGCCCCCGAACCGGCACCCGCGCAGGAGCCCGCCCCCGCGGCCGGGCCGGCGCGGCCCGTCGAGAGCTTCGCGTTCGGTCCACAGGCTGCCGCGCCCGCCCCGCCCGCTCCACCCAGGCC
>JBOGWD010000012.1:0-1353 GCA_050693275.1 Actinomycetota bacterium
TCAGAGTCGTCCTTCTGCGCTGAGCCAGCCCGCCACGGATGTTCCGCGTGCCACAGACGTGCCACACGGGAATCACTGGCGGTCCCGATTGGGGATGCGAAAGACCTGCTCACCGAGTTTGGGTGGAGTTCTCCCGCCCCGCATGGGCGGAGGTCTCTCCGACGCGAGCCGTGGGACGGGGAAGGATGCCTCAGCCGCTCGGGCGGCACCACTTCCCTGGGTCCCGTCAGACCCGTTCGTCGATCGTGACTTCCCACCGCTCGACGCCGACCACCTCAGACCCCTCGATGGAGCCGATGGCCTGGCCCCGCATCGCGTCGGCGGCTTCATCGCTCGCCGCCATGGCCTCCTTGCTCTCCCACAGCGTGGCGGACCATCCGTCCCCAGTCTCCCGGTTCGCGAGGGAGAGGATGCCCTTGAATCCCGGGAGTTCCCGCGCCCGAGGGATTACCTGGTCCCGGATCACCTGCGTCGCCTGGTCGACCGACTCGGGCGGGCCCTTCACCTTCGTGACCCGTGCATGCATGGAGGTCTCCTCTCTCGTGGCTCCTCGCCGGGAAGTCTAGTCGGGGCAGATTCAGGCAGCAATGGCGCGAGGAGAAGCCGGGTCTCCGTGCTCCATGTCGAGGGGCTGCGGCGAGCCTATGGAAGGTCGTGGCCCTCCACGGAGTCGACCTTGACGTCGCCGCAGGCGAGCGCGGAAGGTGAAGATGTGGTCGCGTTGAGCGAGAGGCGTCGGCACTTCTCGGAGACAGTGGACATGGGCCGTATTGCCCGGACCCTGCCTACGAACTTGAAGACCGTTTGTCCCGCGAGGGGCCCCTGGGTTCGAATCCCAGTCTCCCCCGCTCTGAGCTGTGGTCTTGCACCGCCGAAGGTCGGAGCGGCTTGGATGTTTGTCGCTGGGTCGACCGCAGGAAGGCTGCCTCCGCGTCCGGGTGCTCCGCGTAGGCCGGTGGGCAGTCGAAAGGTACCGTAGTGGATCGGCGACGTGATCGTGGCGCCTGGGACCTCTCGGCTGCCGCCGCTGCGTGCTCAGGCGTGAGCGACGCGGGGATCCCCGTCTTGCTCGGGTACAGGACCATCGCGCCGTTGATCGGTAGGAACGCCACGTCGAAGGGACCGTGCTCGGCGATCGCCCACCAGTAACCGTGCCAGAGTGTGTCGCCGAAGTGCAGGATGCGCTTCCCATTGCCCGAGACGACCCAGGACACTTGCTCCTCGCCCAGCCCGTCCACGGCAGGTAACGCCCGGATCTCGAGCGCGCGCGGAGCTGGATGGAGTCACCTGGCCCGATCATCGCGCGCAGTCCATCGTCGGCGGTGCGCTCCGTCATCGAGGGCGGGCACACGA
>JBOGWD010000013.1:0-5084 GCA_050693275.1 Actinomycetota bacterium
AAGGCTGGAGGCACAAAACTAGCTCACTCGCCGACAACCCTTACGGCACAGGGACTCTGAGCACGCCGGCGGTCGGCACCACCTCACCGCCTACCCCGCTCAGGCCCGCCGCGAAAATCGGCGTTAGTGAGGCTGGCCAGGCGGGGATGGCTTTGGTTGCGGCCTGCATGCCGAGCATGAGCTCCTGCGGTGTGTAGCGGCGTAGGAGCCGGTTTGTCCGGTATTGAGCGGCGATGATGTCGGGGCAGGCGGTGACGTCGAGCAGGGGCTGGCCGTGGTCGCTGAGCCAGATGCCGTGGCGGGTGCAGACCTTGTCGTGGATGGGCCGGTGGACGGGAACGGCGTGACGGACGCCGCGGCGGGCGACGCATCGTTGGCAGGCAGTGGTGGCGCGGACCGGGCCGTGGGTGCCGGTGGCGCCGAAGGCGGGAAGAGCGTGGGCGACGCCGATGGGCGTTGTGCTGGTGAGATTGGCCAGCGCGTGAAGCGCGTCGGTGGTCGCCGAGACAAGCATGTGGTGTTGGGCTCGATCGTCGGGATTATTAGCTTTTGTGGTGAACCAGCCGGGTAGGACGGTAAGGACCTCGTTGAGGGTGAGGTGGTTGGCTGTGGCGAGGCGGGTCAGGTAGGAGATGAGTGCTTCGCCGGCGACCGGTGTGACGCGCCGCGGTAGCACCGGGACATGCTGGGGCATGTGGATGTCGACGATCGGGCGGCCGATCTCGTCCGGGGTTGGCTCAGCCGCCTGCCGAGCAGGAGGTTTCCTGCGGCTGGCCGGCGTAAGCCGGCGTTGGGTCAGCTGCCGATAGAAGGTTGCCCGGCTTGCGGTGAAGCCGAGTTCGGAGACCTCTTTGAAGAGCACGCTGGGTCGCAGGTGCGAGTCTTCAGCGAAGCGTTGCTGGCAGTAGTCGGCGATGAGATCGGTGAACAGGCCTGGTCGCTGGGCTCTGATGCCGGCGGTTCTGCGTCCCGCCAGGTAGTCGCGGATGGTCACCTGGCTGTGGCCGAGGTGGGCCGCGATAGCGGGTGCCGACCAGCCGGCATTGCCCAGGGTGAGGATCTGTTTGACTCGGTCTGGGGGCAGCATCGGTGATGATCAGGCGGCGGGTGGGCGGGGGGCTTGCGAGGCGATGTCGGCCTCGACGGCGTCCAGGGACTGCTTGGTGATCTTCTCGGTGCCGTCCAGCACCGCGTTGATCGCGGCGCTGCGGATCAGCCAGAGCAGGCTGCCGATCATGCCGTGGGTGCGCTGGTGCAGGTAGCCGCCGATTTTCGTGAGGGTGCCCGGCCGGTGGCGGTGGAGTCGGAGGCTGTCTTCGAGGGCGGCGATCAGCGCGGTCCATTGGTGGTCCTGGGCGAAGGGGCCAGTGCGGACCATGCCGAACCGGCCGGCGATCTGTTCGCCGCGGGTGCCGGAGAGCAGGCCGGTGCGTTCCAGGCTGATCCCGGCGTAGCAGAAGGTGGCCGGGACGCGCTCGGAGAAGTACTTCAGGGTGTCGGATGCTTCGGCGCCCGCGCGTGTAGCGGTGTTGAGGTTGTGCAGCTCATCGACAGCGACCAGGGTGACATGGGCGTCGCGGCTCACGCCGCAGACCGCGTCGGCGATGTCGGTGATGTTGCCCCGGCGGGAGATCGGGAGGTCGAAGAATCGGGCGAACTCCATCGCGATCATTTTCGGGGTGGCCGCTGGCGGGACGGTGATGTAAACGACCGGGATATCGTCGGCGGAGCGTGGGTAGCGGCGTCGGTGGATCACCTCGATGGTCTTGCCGAGCTGGGCGAGCGCGGTGGTCTTGCCGGTCCTCGCGGGCCCGGACACGATCAGACCGCACCGGCCGTAATGGGCGTTCTTGTTCAGCTGGACCAGGCGCCGCCCAGAGGTGATGACGTGCCGGATCGTGGGGGTCTGGACCACCAGCAGCCGGGCGTGGTGATCGAGGCGGTCGTCGTCGTAGCAGCCGCGTTTGTCGATGTCGAGACCGGACCAGACCTCTTCGGGCAGCAGGTCCGGAACGGCGGGCATTTCCGTGACGAAGCCTCGCCATCCGGCCAGCGTGGTCAGCTGCAGGTGTCCGTACTCGCCGGCGGCGTCGGTGTCTGCCGGGGCGTCGCGGTGGGTCACCACCGCTTGTCCGCTTCGGCGAACGGATCGAAGATCGGCATCGGTATCACCTTGGCCAGGTGCTCGGTGTCGTCGTTGCTGCCCTGGTCGAGTTCGGCGCCGGTATCGGCCGGTGCGGGCTCAGGTTCGACGCGGGCGGTGGGCGGACTGGCCTTGGTCCGGGCGGCGACGCGGCGGTCCCGGCGGCTGAGCGAGGTGGTGCCTGATCCGCTGCCGTCGTCGTCGGCGGGCCCCTGGTGGGCCCGTTTCAGCAGATCGGCGACCGCGTCGGCGAGTTCTTCCTCGCTGGCTGCCGGGAGACCACGCCGGGTGTGGTCCCAGGCCAGTTCGCCGAACGGGGCGGCGACGCGGTGCAGGTGCTTCCAGAACACGGTGATCCATCCGCCTCGCCAATGGTCACGGACCCAGATCCGGGACACGTCGTATGGGTCGAAGTGGATCTCCCAGAGGTTCTTGCGCTCTTTGACGCCTGAGCGCTGATGCCGCAGCGGGTTGAGGGCTGTGTCGTCGTAGGTCCGGTGCTTGATCTTCACGCCGTAGGCGTTGATCGCCCGCCAGGTCGCGGGCAGCAGCTCGATGTAGTCGTCGGCGCTCAGCGCGACCGGAACGTAGCCGGCCGTCTCGACCAGGGCGGCGTACTTTTCGTTCGGGCTGAACATCCGTGCTGGGTGGGCCGGGTCGCGCAGTCCGTCGTGGGGCCGGTTCTGCCAGAGCACGAGCCACTCGTCCAGCAGGTCCTGCAGTTCCAGCAGGGACCAGAGCGGTTGCCGCTCGAGGTGGCGGCCCCGCCGTTCGGCGTTGAAGCCGGTGTAGCCGGCGACGAACTGGGCGAACAGGGTGCCGACCGAGCCGAGCATCCGCTCGATATGGCCCTTCTCCCAGCCGGAGGCGTCGTGCACCGGTTGGAAGTTGATCCCCAGGAAGTTGCAGGAGGCCCGGAAGTTGTGGGAGATGAACACCTTCCCCTGGTCGACCACGATGGTCTCGGGGATGATGACCGGCCGGGCGGCGGCATGCTCAAGGCGTGCGTCGATGTCCAGCAGCCGCTGGAACGGCAGCGCCGAACGCGACATCGCGAGCGCCTGCGCCCACCCGGGCCGCATCAGTTCGGGCGTGACGGTGCGGGCCAGCAGCACGCTCGCGTCCACCGACTTGGTCGTCGGACGTAGCACCGCAGCGGTCACGGTCCTGGTCGCGACGTCGATCATGCCGGTCAGGTCAATCCGCCCGGGCATCCCGTCGTCCAAGCGCACCAGCACGTCCAGCGGAGTGGAGTCGATCTGCATCACCTCACCCGGAGCCCACGCGTCCATCTCGCCGAACGGCCCGTCCGGGCGGTCGGCCAGAGACCGGCGGGTGCGGGCCGATCCGGTGGTGTGCTTGCCCGCCGACAGCTTCTCCAACAACCGGTAGAGGCTGCGCTGTGACGGCAGCTCCACCGTTCCCGGGCCGTGGGCAGCGTCGAGGATCTGGCCGGTCCGCCAGAACAGATAGGCGGCCGTCCGGGAGGATTCCTGCGTGGCCTCGGTGATCGCCTGCCGCATCGCCTCCACCACCAGCGGATTCGCCCGCCCGTGCGGAGTCACGGGCTTATCGATTCGGTGGTCGACCATTCCCACCACGCCGCGAGCCTCGTAACGGCGGCGCCGCTTGGCGATAGCGCTCGCCGTCACCGGCTTCCCGGCCGCGGTGAGCTCCGCCGCCTTGGCCTGCTCCCGGCGGGTCAGCGACACCAACTCTGGGTCGTACTCCGGCTTCGGCCGTGTCCCCGGCGGTGCCTCGGGCGCGACCCCGCGCAGCACCTCAACGATGTGCCGTTCCCACCACAACGCCCCTGCCGCGACCGCAGGCGGCAAGCCGTCCAACGGCGTCGACGGTGGAACCGCCGGGCGAGTCGGCGCGTTGACCACCTCGAAGTCCTCGCCCGCCGACAACTCGGCCAGGCTCACATCAACGACCAGGCCAGTCGTGTCAGCCAGCCTCACCCCCGTGCCCGACACCGCGATCACCGTGTGCAGCGTCCCCGCCCGTCGTACGCGGTCGCCGATCGCCAACCGGGCAGGTCGCCGCGGCGGCTGCCCCGCGCTCACCGGCATCCGCCCGTCACACTGGCTGCCCGCACGAGGGTCGCAGGGCTGAGCCGGACCCCACCGAGATCCGCGACCAGTTCCTGACGCCACATCAGATGAAAAAGCGCAGGCAACACCGCCAGGCGGTCGCCGACCTCCTCGACTCCGGCCAGCAGCGGAGCAGGTGCCGCGAACGCTTCCCGTAGCCGGTGTGCGATCTCGTCCCGGCCAGCGCACCGCGGATGCCGATAACGTGCCAACCAGCGTACGTTCCACCGCAGGACCGGCTCGATCTCGCCCACCCGGCGAAACTCCCAGCCCACCTGGGCGCACGCCTGCGCGGTGACCGCAAACGCCTCGGCATCCGTTTCCAGGATCCGGTCATCAGCGCGAACGTCGATGACCACGCCGGTCCCGTCCCGTCGCCGGGCGAAGTAGTCCGGAGCGTGCCGCCGCCGACCGCGTTCACCCTCCCAGCACAGCCAGAACGGCTGCGAGACGATGCCCGTGATGTCCCGATCGAAGTCCAGCGCCCGAACATGATCGCGTTCCAGCCAGGACTCGTAGCCGACATGGCGCCCCGTTGTTGCCGCCCACCACCAGCCCGGGAAATGCCCAAGCCCTCGCGACCACCGAAACGCGCGCACCGGCCGCGTGTCCTCGAACCGCACGCCTGCACACGAGCCAAGCCCGGCACGCTGCTCGGCGCCCAACGCGTCGACGAAGACCAGCCCAACCAGCCAACCGGGACTATCCGCCCGCTCGACAGCAGCACCGGCCACAGGCCCACCAACCCACCCAAACGATCAACGAGTGAGCAAACCGTAGTGGCAAGACCGCAACACGAGCAAGATTCACTGGCAAAAAGGACGATCGACTGTCACAGGACACAT
>JBOGWD010000014.1:0-1178 GCA_050693275.1 Actinomycetota bacterium
GCGAACCGACCGATGAAGGTGCTCGCAGCCACCTTCTCGCCAGGATCGGGGTTAGGTGGCCTCGTTTCCGCCTCCGATGGTCCCTCCGACCGCTTCGTCAGCCGAGGAACGGTGGATTCAGGCTAAGAGGGCGCCCGAGGACCTGCTCCCGAACCCGAACAACTGGCGCCAGCGCCGGAGGGCTCCAAGGTGGTGAATCAGTACCGCAATCTCGCCGCCGAGCTTCGGCAACCCCACCGGTCATCTCTCTCCTGCGTTCAGCGCGGCTACCGCCAATCGGCTGGGGGCACCGCGGACATCGAGGTCGTGTACCTCGAGCCGGTGACCTGCCTGCCGAGGAGGGAGCGGCAGTGATACGAGCTCCTCGGGGAGGAGGAGATCGCCACGCCGGTCGGCCGGTTCTCGGCTCGTAGCTGGCGCTACACGGCGCTTCGCACGGGGTGGGCCCGCTCGCTGTGGGTCGCCGGGGACCTGGTGGTCTCCTACGAGGGCTATTCGAAGTGGCGGCGTACGAGCCGGGGCAGAGCGGGCCGTTCCCGCGCTAGGGCCGGCGGAGAGAGACCACCATGTTGGCGGCCATCATGACCAGCACCCGATCCTCTGCCTTGAGCCCGTCGGGTACACCCTCCGGACCAAGCCGTGCGCTCCGCGTGCTCCCGTCAGAGAAGATCAGCGCCAGGTCGTAGTAGGCGACGCCGTGGAGGTCGAACGGTTTGACCTCGGTCACCACTGCTTCCCGGTCCCCGAGCATGTGGCGAGCATATCGTCACTGGCGGCGCTCCATGGCCGGGCGTTTGGCCTCGGATCGGGCCTCGCGACCGTCGTGACTAGTGGCCGCAGGTGCAGCCTCCGCCCCCTAGGGGGTTCTCGATCGCGAAGCCTGAGCGCTCGAGGGAGTCCTTGAAGTCGATGGTGGCCTCGGAGAGGAGCGGAGCGCTGTCCTTGTCGATTACCACGCGAACCCCGTAATGCTCCTCCGTGTGGTCCTGATCGGAGACGCTGTCGGTGGGGAGCATGGAGTACTGGAACCCGCAGCAGCCTCCGGGCTGCGCGGCCACGCGGAGGGCAACCTCCGGCTTGCCCTCCTGTTGGAGTAGTTCCTTCACCTTTGATGCGGCGGTCTCGGTCAGCTGCATGGTCGCTCCTCGCGTCAGGATCGATTATAGGGGAAGGTGCGG
>JBOGWD010000015.1:0-2348 GCA_050693275.1 Actinomycetota bacterium
GAAGCCGTTCTGGGTGGCTCGGACGCCGACGACATCGTCGGGAACGAGGACGACAACGTGCTCCGGGGCGGGCCGGGGAGCGACCGGATCGACGGCGGGGACGGCGACGACATCGTGGACGGCGACGCGGGGAACGACACGCTCGTCGGCGGGCCCGGAGAGGACACCGTGAGCTTCTTCGGTGGTCCGGCCGTCACGGCGAACCTCGCCACGGGGACGGCCACCGGGCAGGGGACGGACAGCCTCTTGGAGTTCGAGAACCTCGAGGGCGGTGCGCACGGGGATAGCCTGGTCGGTGATGCGGACGAGAACGACTTGATCGGCCGGGGCGGGAGCGACACGCTCACGGGCGGGGCGGGGAACGACCTCTTCAGGGGCAACGGCGGGGTGGACACAGCGAGCTTCGCCGGCTCGGCGGCGCCCGTCTCCGTCAACATCGGCGCGGGGACCGCCACGGGCGAGGGCACCGACGCGCTGGTCGGGATCGAGAACGCCACGGGCGGTCCGGCCGGTGACACCCTGGTCGGCAACGGGCAGAGCAACGTCCTGATCGGGATGGGCGGCGCCGACGTCCTGATCGGGGGCGACGGGAACGACGTCCTCCACGGCGTCGGTGCCCACGACAGCCTCGACGGCGGCACCGGGAAGGACCTGCTGATGGGCGGCGACGGGAATGACACCCTGGTCGGCGGGCCGGGCGCGGACACGTTTCGGGAGGGAGCCGAGAAGGGCCCCAACGGCGCCGACACGATCTCGGGAGGTCCCGGGCGGGACCTGGTGACCTACGCGGGGAGACGGAACCGGGTCCGGGTGAGCCTCGGCGCCGCGTCGCCCGACGGCCAGAAGGGCGAGGGCGATCGCGTGGGCGGCGACGTCGAGAAGGTGCGGGGGACCAAGCGGGGCGATGTGCTGATCGGGAACGGCGGCAAGAACACGCTGCTGGGTGGCCCGGGCAACGACGTCCTCAAGGGACGGGGCGGCCGAGACCGGCTCATCGGCGGTGCCGGGAACGACCGGCTCGATGGGGGTCCGGGGCCCGACGTCTGCCGGGGGGGCGGGGGCAAGAACGCGCTGAGGAACTGTGGGAAGAAGAGGCGGTGAGGATGCGCCGCCCCGCCCGCCGGATCCGGAGCGCGACACTGGTCGTGGCGGCCGCGCTCGTCGCCGGGGCCGGCGCGGCTCCGGCTCCACCGGCGGAGGGGCAGGTCGACCCACGACCCAACGTGCTGGTCATCCTGACCGACGATCAGCGGCCCGGGGAGACCATGGGGGCGCTGAAGAAGACCCGGCGGTGGCTGGGGAAGACCGGGGTGGCCTACGGGAACGCCTTCGTGACCACGCCGCTGTGCTGTCCGTCCCGGGCGTCGATCCTGACAGGACGGTACGCGCACAACCACGGTGTGGAGGACAACCAGAAGCCATACCGGCTCGATCAGGACGCCACGATGCAGCGCTACCTCCATGATGCGGGGTATCGCACGGCCCTCGTGGGCAAGTTCCTGAACGGCTGGGAACCGACCAGGAACCCCGAGCACTTCGACCGGTGGTCCCTGTTCTCGCCCCTCGAGTACGCCCAGGGGTACAGGAACAATCCCTTCAACATCAACGGCCGGATGAAGACGGTCAAGACCTATTCCACCGACTACCTGGCCAAGCGGGCCCGGAGCGTGCTGCGATGGTTCGAGACCGACGACGACCGCCCGTGGTTCATGCTGCTGTGGCCGTTCGCGCCGCACGGGCCCTTCCAACCGTCGAACAAGTACGAGGACGCGAAGGTCAAGCCGTGGAAGCTCAGCCCGGCGATCCTGGAGAAGGACCGAAGTGACAAGCCCGCCTACCTCCAGACGAAGTTCCGGTCACTGAAGACCGCCAGGAACATCCGCAGGAACCAGCTGCGGATGCTGATGTCCGTCGACGACATGGTCGAAGGTGTGCGGCGGGAGCTGGGGAGGCTTGGCGAGCGTGAGCGGACCCTGGTCGTGTTCATGTCCGACAACGGGTACGTCTGGGGCGAGCACGGCTGGATCGACAAGCGCCTGCCGTACACGAGCTCGATCAAGGTTCCCCTCTTCCTCCGCTGGGCCGGCCATCTGCCCGGAGGGGCCAGGGATCCCCGGATCGTGGCCAACATCGACGTGGCCGCCACGATCTTCGACGCGACGGGGGTGACGCCGGGACACCAGGTCGACGGAAGGTCGCTCCTGGACGCGTGGGACCGGGACCGATTGTTCTTCGAGTACTGGTACAACGGCGAGTCCACCATCCCGACGTGGCGATCGATCCGAACCGAGGCGTACCAGTACATCGAGACGTACGCGGAGGTCACCGGCGCCGTCGATTCGAGGGAG
>JBOGWD010000016.1:0-2930 GCA_050693275.1 Actinomycetota bacterium
GTGATCGTGTGCACGTAGGCTCCTCTCGGCGCTTTGCAGCTGTTCGGGAGTGAGCCTACGTGCCTTCTTCATCCGCTCCTCGGAAGCTCGGGCTTTCCGGCCGCTGCTCTCCGGGCGACGCTACCCACCGGCCCGAAGACCGTGGACATCGGCCGGGGTCGAAGGCAGAATCAGGAGAACTCATGCCTTCCCCGCGAATCCGCTTCATCGTCCTGAGGGCCCTGGCCACGGCCGTGGTGGCCGGGTCCGTCCTGGGACTGTTCCCGCCCGCGCTGGGCCGGGAGGTACCGCCGACGGTGGTCCGGCGGATCGGCCTCGACGCCTCCGCCCTGGTGCCTCCCCGTTCCGCCACGACGCTCCGGCCGGACGGCGCGATCCGGCTGGGTCGGACGGCCTGGAGTCAACGGGAGATCGCGTGCTCCCCGATCCGGTTCACCACGGTCGGCGTGGTGTGGCGTCAGGACGGAGGGGCGGAGATCCCGGCCCGGCTGGCCGTCGGGACCCCGGGGCGATTCGGCGATCGGATCGAGGTGGAGGGGGAGCCCGCCGAGGGTCCGGATCCCGGATCGGCCGACGACTCCGGCCTTCAGGGGACCCCGCCGGTCTGGACCGGGGAGGCCCGATGCCTCCGGCTCCGGATCCGACTGCCTGCCGGCCAGGCCGTGGGTGACGTGCGGGCGGTCTTCGTCAACACGTCGGGGACCGCCGAGGCGCCGTCGATGCTCGACCGCGCCGGCGACATCCTGGCTCGGGTGTGGGGGATGACCACGGAGCCCTTCGCCGTCGAGCCGGCCGAGGGCGCGGTGGGCCAGCCCGCGATCATCCCGAGGTCCGGATGGGGGGCCAAGGAGAAGCTCCGTCGATGCGGCCCGGACTACGCCGAGGACGGCGTGAAGATGGCCTACGTCCACCACACCGTGAACAGCAACAGCTACGCGAGGAGCCGATCAGACGATCTGATCCGGGGGATCTACGCCTACCACGTCCAGGGGCGGCGCTTCTGCGACATCGCCTACAACTTCCTGATCGATCGGTTCGGCCGCGTGTTCGAGGGACGGTTCGGGGGCATCGACCAGCCGGTGATCGGTGCGCACGCCATGGGCTTCAACACCGGCAGCACCGGGGTGGCCGCGCTGGGCACGTTCACCTCCACCAAGGCCCCGGCGAGGCTGCTTCGGGCGTTCAAGCGGCTCCTGGCGTGGCGCCTCGACGTGGCCCACGTTCGGCCCACCGGCAAGGCCGTGATGACCTCTGCGGGGGGGCCTGCCCAGAAGTTCGAGAGGGGCCAGCAGGTGACCCTCCCCGCGATCTCGGGCCACCGGCACACCGGGTTCACCACCTGTCCGGGCGGGCGGCTCTTCCGCAAGCTCGCCCCGATCCGCCGGGTCGCGGAGGCTCGGGGCCTCCCCAAGATCTGGAGCCCGGCCAGGTCGGTGGAGGCCATCTCGCTGTGGCAGGCGCAGACCGTCCAGTTCACCGCGGCGCTGTCGGAGGCCATGAGCTGGACCGTGGCGATCACCGACTCCGTGGGGACGCCGGTGCGCCAGTTCACCGGAACCGGCGCCCTCGTCGACGCGACGTGGGACGGCAAGCGAGACGACGGCGTGACGCCGGCCACGCCGGGGGTGTACACGGTCACAGTTCGGGCCCAGGCGCCCGGCGGGACGGTGGCCCGTGACTCCGTCCTGTCGGTGACCGTGAACGCCTAGCTACAAGCCCTCGGACTCGGCATCGCCCCGCGGGTGGACCCGCCCCCGGGACGCGTCGATCGCGGTCTCCGCCAGCACGTCCAGGCCCTCGGCTAGCTGCTCGTCGGTGATGACGAGCGGCACCAGGTGGCGGACCACGTTCTTGTAGATGCCACACGACACGCTGACCACGCCGCGTTCCGTGGAGCCGGTCACGATGTCCGAGGCCAGGTGCTTGTTCGGCGTCTTCGACTGGCGATCCTCGACGAACTCGACACCGATCATGGCCCCGAGCCCGCGCACCTCCCCGATCTCCGGCAGGTCGCGGGCCACCTCCTCCCATCGGGACCGGATCTGCTTGCCGATCTGCTCGGCCCGCTCGACCAGGCCCTCCTCCTCGATCACCTGGATCACCGCGTTGCCCGCGGCGCAGGCCACGGGGTTCCCCACGTAGGTCCCGCCGATCTCCGAGTCGCCCGGCGCGTTCATGACGTCCGCCCGACCCAGCACGGCCGACAGCGGGTACCCCGAGGCGATGGACTTCGACAGCGTGATCAGGTCGGGCTCCAGGCCGAAGTGCTCGGAGGCCAGGAACCGCCCGGTGCGCCCGAACCCGGTCTGGACCTCGTCCGCGATCAGCAGGATGCCGTGCTTCCGGCACAGGTCCTGGAGCCCCGAGAGGAACTCCGGCGTGGGCACGATGAAGCCGCCCTCGCCCTGGACCGGCTCGACGATGGCAGCGGACACCGTCTGAGGGTCGACGAGCGTGTAGAAGGCCCGCTCGACGGCCGCCAGGGCCTCCCGGCCGGCCTCCTCGGGCCGGGGGTGCCGGTAGGGGTAGGGGAAGGGGAGGCGGTAGACCTCAGGGGCGAACGGGGCGAACCTCGTCTTGTACGGCCGGTGCCGGCTGGTGAGCGACATCGCCATGAAGGTCCGGCCGTGGAAGCCGCCCTCGAAGGCCAGGATGGCCGGCCGGCCCGTGGCCGCCCGGGCGATCTTCACCGCGTTCTCCACGGCCTCGGCCCCGGAGTTCGCCAAGAACACCCGCCCATCGCCGGCACCGGTGGCCCGCAGCAGGCGCTCGGCGAGCTCCACGTACGACTCGTACGGGATGACCGAGAAGTCGGTGTGGGAGAACCGAGCCGCCGCGGCACGGACCGCTTCGACCACCTTGGGATGGGAGTACCCGACGATGTGGCAGCCGAGCCCGCCGGAGAAGTCGAGCAGGGTATTGCCGTCGAT
>JBOGWD010000017.1:0-3826 GCA_050693275.1 Actinomycetota bacterium
ACGACGGGAAGGACGTCGTCCTCCGCCTGGAGTTCGCCTCTCGGCGGGTCGGGGACCTCCAGTACGTCGCGGCGCGGCAGAGCCCCCCGTCGCTAGTGGAGGAGGTCACCGAGAACCTGGCCGAGCACACCGAGGCCGCCCTGCTGACGTTCAGGGGGCTGACGGCGGACGAGGTGGACAGCTCCGCTCTACGCTCGCAGATGCAGGTGTTCCTGCGGCAGAGCATCCAGGTCCTCCAGGGCCTGGTGGCCACCGCATGCCAGGGCGAGGGTGATCGTCCTGGGCCTCCGGAGGCGGCATGTCTCGGGCTCCAGAGGGCCCTGGAGAACTCCACGGTGGCCATGGACGTGCTTCACGAGGCGCTTGGATCCCGAGGGGGCCAGGGCGGCGGGGAAGCGCCCGGCAAGGGGGGCGGCAAGGGGTCACAGGAAACCGGGGCCGGTCAGGACGGGCCCGGCCAGGGCAAGGACAAGGAGCCGCCCGGCCAGGGCAAGGACAAGGAGCCGCCGGGGCCGGACAAGGACAAGGAGCCGCCCGGCCAGGACGCTCAGCCCCCGGACGAGGAGAACGCCACCGACCAGTCGGGAACCGGGAAGGGGGGCAAGTAGGGCGGCCTCTCCGTCGGCCCTCTACCGGCGGATCGGTGCCCGGGCCAGGGCGCGGTAGATCCCCTCGTGCTGGGTCGCGGTCCCAGTTGAACCCGGCGGCGACACGGGGCCGGCCTGGGCGAGCCGGCCCCGGAGGCCGGGGTCTTGGAGACCATAGGTCATCGCGGAGGCCAGCTCGCCCGGAACGCCCGGGCCTGGTCGGCCAGAGCCCGAGCGCCTTTCCGTTCGAACAGACGGATCCCCTTTTCAGCCGCGGCCGTCGCCTCGTCCGCTCGGCCCAGGACCGCGAGGACGTCCGCCAGAGCGACCAGGACCTGGCCGTGGAAGATGACGAAGTCCGTCCGCTCGAAGGCGGCCACGGCGTCCTTGGCCAGGGCCTCGGCCTCCTCGTCCCGGCCCTGGCGGGCCCGGACCTGAGCCAGCATGGCCCGCCCGAGGGGGCGCCACAGGCCGTGCGACGACTCCGAGGCCTTGACCGCCCACTCCTCGGCCTCCTCGTGGCGGCCCGCCGCCAGGAAGGCCCTGGCCAGGAAGGGGTGCAGGACCGGGTCGTCCAGGCCGAGCTCCTCGAACCGGCGCTGGCTCTCAGTCAGAATGCGGATGGCGGCGGTGGCGTCGCCGGCCCACAGCTCCACGTCGGCGGCGGCCTCCGAGGAGTCGCACCAGAGAGCCTCCTGGCCGCTGTCCAGGAGGATGGACCGATAGCGGGCCGCGTGGCGGCGAGCCTCATCGAACCGGCCCTCCCAGCCCCGGAGGTGGGCCAGGGCGTGACTCAGGTAGGCCTCCACCGTCCGGTTCCCGCGCTCCTCCTCGATGAGCTCCTCCACCCGCCGGGCGGCCTCCTCCATCGGACGCGGCACATGAGCCAGGGCCGGGCCGAGGAGGTAGACGCTGGCCGCCACGTCGCGAGGACTTCCGGCCCGGCGAGCGTGTTCCAGGGCCCGCTCGGACGCACGCTCCACCTCCGCGGCCCGCCGGTCTCGCCACTCGGCCCAGGCGATGAGACCCCACGCCCGGGCCAGGCCCCGGTCGTCCCCGTGTGGGAGGAACACCTCGATGGCTCGGCGGGCTTCCTGGCGATCGTCCTCGGATGAGCGCTCCGCTCCCGACCAGGCATCCAGGGCACCGACCCGCACGTGCGCCGCGAGGCGGTCATCGCCCTGCTCCTCCGCTCGGGCGGCGGCGTCTCGCAGCACCGCCCGGGCCTGCTCCTCTTCCCCCGACTCGGCCAGGGCCTGGGCCAGGTCCACCAGGAGCTCGATGCGTCGTGGCTCGTTCGGCTCGAACAGCTCGGCAGCCCTGGACAGCAGGGCGATGGCCGCGGGGATGTCACTCCGCGCCAGGGCTCGCTCCCCGGCCGAGGCGAGGCGGGCCGCGGCCCGGCGGGCGAGGTCACGGGCGTGCTCGCCTTCCTCACCGAGCTCACCGAGGAACCGGTGGGCCTGCTCCAGATGGTAGCCCACGATCTCCTCGAACTCGGTCAGCCGGTCGGCCGCCCGTCGCTCCAGCCAATCGGCGAACCGCTCATGGAGCTCGGCCCGCAGCTCCTTGGTGGTGCCCCCGTACGCCGCGTCGCGGATGAGGATGTGGCTGAACCGGAAGGCGTCCTCGCCGGCGAACCGGGACCGGTCGGGGCGGACCAGCTCCCTGCGCACCAAGGACTGGAGATGCCCACCCACGCCCCCTCGCTCGGATGCGGGGGAGAGCTCCACCACGGCGCCCCACCAGAACACCCGCCCCACCACCGAGGCCCGCTGGATCACCGCCCGTTCCGGTGGCGAGAGTCGTTCCAACCTGGAGGCCAGGAGGGCGTTGATCGTCGGAGGGATGGCGATCGAGGAGAGGTCGCCCGTCGCGGTCCACCGGCCGTCGTCGCGCCGGAGCACTCCCTCGTCGACGAGCATCCTGAGGATCTCCTCCACGAATAGCGGGTTGCCCTCGGCTGCCTGACGGATCCGGACCCACGCCCCCTTCTCGAGGGGCGCCTGGCCGAGGAGGTTGTCGATGAGCCGTTCGCTGTCCGCCTCGGTCAGGGGCTCGAGCCGGATCGAGCCGGCGTCGGGGACGCCGGCGCCCCATGTGGGCCGGGTGTCCATCAGCTCGGGGCGGGCCAGGCACACCAGGAGGATGGGCGCTCCGGTGCTCCACCCGGCCAGGTACTCCACAAGGTCGAGGAAGGTGGGCTCGCCCCAGTGGATGTCGTCGAAGACGATGACCACCGGGTCGCGCTCCGCCAGCGCCTCGAGGAGCCGGCGCACCGCCCAGAAGGTCTCCTTAGCCGGCGCGGCGGCGTCGGTCAGGCCGAGGATGGAGCCGAGCCGCTCGGCGATGGTCCCGCCCTCCTCGTGCGAGCCGAGGAGGTCGACGATCCTTCGGCCGGCCTCCTCGGCTGTGTCGCCTACGGTGAGGGCCGCTGCTTCCCGAACGATCTCGGCCACCGGCCAGTACGTGATCCCGTCGCCGTACGGGAGGCACCGGCCGCGGAGTATGGTGCCCCGGCCCTCCAGCCACGAGCTGAACTCAGTCGAGAGCCGGGATTTTCCCAGGCCGGGAGTGCCCAGCACCGTGACCAGCCGGCAGGCGCGCTCTGTGGTGGCCCGGTCGAAGGCCTGCCGGAGCAGGGAGAGCTCCAGGTCGCGGCCGACGAGGGGGGAGTCGAGGCGCCGGGCGATGCCCGGGCCCTCGGCGGAGAGGTCGATGAGTCGCCACGCGATCTGCGAGGCGGCCTTGCCCTTGAGCTCGAGGGGGCCGGCGGGCTCTGCCTCGAGGGCGTCCCGGACCAGGCGATAGGTGGAGTCCCCCAGGAGGACCTCGCCGGGACCGGCGGCCTGCTCCAGGCGGGCGGCCGTGTTGGCCGCGTCCGCGGTCAGGGGGGCGTCGGGCCGGGCTTCCTCGGCCAGGACCTCGCCTGTGTTGACCCCGGTCCGGGCCTCGATCCGCACGCCGTGTCGGTCCTCGAGATCCCGGTTGACCTCCTCCAGGGCGGCGCGCATGTCCCAGGCTGCCCGGACGGCCCGGAGCGCGTCGTCCTCGCGGAGTTCGGGGATGCCGAACACGGCCACGATGGCGTCACCGATGTACTTCTCGACAGTGCCGCCGTGCCGCTCCAGCACGGCCCGCATCCGATCGAAGTAGGTGGTCATGACCCGGCGGAGGATCTCGGGATCGAGCCGTTCCCCGAGCGAGGTCGACCCCACCACGTCGGTGAACACGATCGT
>JBOGWD010000018.1:0-3010 GCA_050693275.1 Actinomycetota bacterium
CCCACGGCCAGGACCAGCCACGGGGACCGGCCGAACAGCAGCCCGATCGTCAGCGCACAGGTCCCGGAGATCGCCATGGCCACCGCGGTGGTGCGCGACCTCCCCCACCGGTCGCCCAGCACGCCGCCCAGCCAGCATCCCAGCGCCCCGGACCCGATCACCGCGAACGTGGCCAGGGCGGCCGCGCCCGGGTCGGGCCGGCCGGCCGCGGCCAGCGAGTCCGTGAAGAAAAGCAGGAACCACGCCCACATCGCGTATAGCTCCCACATGTGGCCGAAGTAGCCCAGGCTGGCCAGTCGCACGCCGCGGTTGGCGAACACCCGGCGGAACTGCGACGGATCGAACACGGCGCGGGGGAAGGGGTAGGGGCCGTCCCGGACCAGTCCCAGGGCGATCGCCCCACCGGCCACGGTCAGGGCGGACGACACGGCGACCACCGTTCGCCAGGGCAACCCGCCCAGGCCGTTCACCAGGTGCGGCACGGCCGAGCCGAGGGTGATCGCGCCGATCAGGATGCCCAGCGCCGTGCCTCGCTCGGTGGGGCGATACCAGGACGCCACGACCTTCAGCCCGGGCGGGTAGACGCCGGCCAGGAAGAACCCCGTGAGGAAGCGGAGGGGGATGCCCGCCGCGGCCCCGCCGGCCGCGGTCACGAGCGCGTTGGCACCGGCAGCGCCGAGCACGGCCACGGCGATCACCCGCCGCGGCGGGAACACGTCGGCCACGTTGAACGCCGCCGAGACCAGGGCACCGGCCACGAACCCCAGCTGCACGGAGATCGTGAGCCACGCGGCGGTGCCGGAGGAGAGCGCCCACTCCTCGCGGAGCTGGGGGATGACGGCCGAAGCCGAGAACCACGTGGTCATCCCGAGGAGGGTGGCCGCCGACAGCAGCGCGAGGGCACTGGTCCGCCCGGCCGGACGGGCCGCCGGCTCGACGGTGACGGCCTCAGCCATCGGTTGGTCTGGGGAGGAGGCCGGCGTCCTCGATGACCCGGCGAACGGGCTCCTCCCGCCCCAGGCCCATGACGTGGACGCCGGCGATACCCTCGATCTCCCGAAGCCGCTTCACGATCTCGACCGTGAGTCGCACGCCCTCGTCGACCGGGTCGTCGGCCGCCTCCATGCGGCGAAGGACCTCGTCGGCAACGACGACGCCGGGGAGATTCTCGCGCATGAAGCGGGCTGAGGCGGGCGAACGGGGCGGGGCCACACCCACCAGCACGAACATCCGCTCGAACACGCCGAGCGGGCGGACCCGATCGGCCCACTCCCCCAGCGCGTCCACGTCGTAGGTGATCTGGGTCTGAACGAAGTCCGCTCCGGCGTCCGCCTTCTCCTGGAGCCGCTCCGGCAGGTAGCCGGGGATCAGCGGGAGGTCGGCGACCCCGACGAAGTAGCGAGGGGCCGGGTCGATCTCGACCTCCCCCAGAGACAGCCCCCGGTCCCGGAGGCGCACGGTGAACCGGACCAGGTCGAGGACGGTGAGGTCGTGGACCTGGGCGATCTCCGGATGCTCGCCCTCCTGCACGGGATCCCCGGTCAGGCACAGCACGTTTCGCGCGCCGAGCGCCCAGGCGCCCAGGAGGTCGCCCGTGATGGCCAGCCTGTTCCGGTCCCGGCAGGTGAGCTGGACGGTGGGCTCGAGCCCCTCGCGGGCCACGATGCCCGCCCCTGCCACCGGCGACATATGCGCGGCTCCGGTGGGGCTGTCGGTCACGTTGGCCGCGTCCGCGTAGCCGGCCAGGGCGCGAGCCTGGGCCACGACGGCTTCGGCGTCCGCCGTTCGAGGCGGCACGACCTCGGCGGTGACGGCGAAGTCCCCACCATGGAGCACCCGCTCCAGGTGGCTCTCGGAGCGGATGCCCACCGCCGGTTCAGGCCCGCTCGGCCGCGGTGACCGTGTTGACCAGGAGCATGGCCACCGTCAGCGGACCCACGCCCCCGGGGACCGGTGTGATCCATCCGGCCACCTCGGCCACCTCGTCGAAGGCAACGTCTCCGACGAGCCCCTGCTCGGTCCGGTTCACGGCCACGTCGATCACCGCCGCCCCGGGCTTGACCATGTCCGCGGTGATGGTCCGGGGGCGGCCGGCCGCGGCCACCAGGATATCCGCCCGCCGCGTGTGCGACGCCAGGTCCCTGGTCGCGGTGTGGCACAGCGTCACCGTGGCGTTCCCCCGGTCGGTCTTCTGGGCCAGCATGACCGCCAGGGGCATGCCCACCAGCGCCCCTCGGCCCACGATCACGACGTCGGCGCCCGAGGTCTCGATCCCGGTCCGAGAAAGCAGCTCGACGATCCCGAAGGGCGTGGCCGGGAGGTAGGCGGCCTCCCCGCGGAGCAGCCGCCCCAGGCTATTCGGGGTCAGAGCGTCCACGTCCTTGTCGACCGAGAGCGTCTCGTGCACGGCCAGCACCGAGATGTGCTCCGGCAGCGGGAGCTGGACCAGGATGCCGTGCACCGCAGCATCCTCGTTCAGGCGTCCGACCTGGCGGAGGAGGTCCTCCTCGGGTGCGTCGGCGGGGAGCTCGTGCCGCTCGGAGCGGATCCCCACCTCGGCGCAGGCCTTCTCCTTGGCCCCCACGTAAATCCGGGATGGCTCGTCGTCACCGACCAGGACCGCGGCCAGCCCCGGGGTGACCCCCCGAGCGGCCAGGGCTCGAACGCGCTCGGCCACCTCGGCCCGGATCCCGGCGGCCATGGTCTTCCCGTCGATGACCGTCGCCGTCACGGCGCCCATCCTACCGACGGCCTCTGTTCAGATGAGGATCTGCGAGAGGAACCGCCTGGTGCGCTCCTCGCGTGGGCTGGAGAAGAACTCCTTGGGAGGGCCCTCCTCGACGATCCGGCCCTCCTCGAAGAACAGGACCCGGTCGGCCACCTCCTTGGCGAACCCGATCTCGTGGGTGATGACCACCATCGTCATCCGCATCTCGCTCGCCAGGGCCTTCATGACGTCGAGGACCTCCTTGATCATCTCGGGATCGAGGGCGGAGGTCGGCTCGTCGAA
>JBOGWD010000019.1:0-1864 GCA_050693275.1 Actinomycetota bacterium
AGGCGGATGGGCCGGGCCCCTCGGGCCCGGCCCCTCTCAGCCGTTCGAGCGGTCGCCGAGCGTCTCCGGCTCGACGATCACCGTCAGCGTGTGCTCGCCTCGTTCGCCGTTTGCGATGCGGCGCAGCGTTGCGGCGAGCGCCTCCGGCGGATCGGTCTTGAGCACGACTCCCCCTACCCCGGCCCCGGCGGCCTCTTGGGCCACTCGTCGGTCCTCGACCGCGGTGAGCATGACGATGCCCACCTCGGGGGAGGTCTCGCCGATGGACTTGGCGGCCTGCAGGCCGTCCAGCACCGGCATCTGATAGTCGAGCACCACCACGTCTGGACGATGCTCCCGGACCAGGTCGACCGCTTCCTCGCCGGTTTCGGCCTCCGCAAGCACGTCGAAGCCACCCTCGGTCTCGAGGTAGGTTCGAACGGCCACGCGCACGAGCGGGTGGTCGTCGGCGATCACGACGCGGATCAACCAGGCTCCTTCCCCTGAGCGGTTTCGGGCAGTGTCTCAGCGGCCCCCCGGGGTGTCCATGGCCCGAACGGGCCATTTCCCCGGTAGCCCGTTCGGGGGACGTGCGGCCCCTCCCGCCGATTGCACGTGCTCCCCGCCGGAGGATAGGCTTTCCAGGCGTTATGGCACTCTCGCCGGAGCTCCTGACCGTTCTCGCGCTGGCCGCCCTGGGACTCTCCGGGTTCGCCGTCTATCTGCTCGTGGTCAACAACCCCAGCGCTGCCGGGAAGCTGGCCGACGACAGGCAGGCCGTCCAGCTGCTGACCCGGCACGACCAGGCCATCGCCAGGCTGAAGGCCGCGGCCCGCCAGCTCGCCGGTGAGCAGCGCCGTCAGGCCGAGGCCCTCATGGCGGCCGTGCAGCGGATCGGGCTGGTCCGCTACGACGCCTTCGAGGACATGGGTGGGCACCTCTCCTTCTCCGCCGCGCTGCTTGATGCGAACGGCGACGGCGTCGTCATCACCTCGATCAACGGCCGCCAGGACACGCGCTGCTACGCCAAGCCCGTCGAGAGCTGGACCTCGAAGCACAACCTGTCGGAGGAGGAGGAGGCCGCTATCCAGCAGGCCCTGACCTCCTCCCGGCCGGAGCCGGCGATGCGGCTCGCCGCGCAGGGGAGGGGACGGACGGTCCGGCCCGGCGCCTGAGTGCTTGACCTCAAGGCCGTCCGCGACGACCCCCAGCCGGTCCGGCTGGCCCTGGCCCGCCGCTCGCCGGACCTCGCAGCCGACCTCGATCGTCTCCTCGACCTGGACCGGGAGCGCCGCCGGCTGACCACAGAGGTGGATGAGCTCCGAGCCGAGCAGAACCGGGCCTCCCGGGCCATCGGCTCGGCTCAGGGAGGGGACCGAGAGGAGCTGATCGGGGAGACCCGTGGGATCTCCGACCGGCTGAGCGCCCTCGAGCCGCAGCTCCAGTCCGCGGAGGAGGAGGTCCGGACGCTCCTGGATCGCCTGCCCAACCCCCCGCACGACTCGGTTCCCCAGGGTGAGACGGACGAGGACAACGAGATCCTCCGCGAGGTCGGTGACCGTCCGACGTTCCCCTTCGAGCCGCGGGATCACGTCGATCTCGGCGAGGGACTGGGGATCCTCGACCTCGAACGGGGAGCCAGGCTGTCGGGGACCAGGTTCGCCTACCTGCTCGGGGGGGCGGTCATGGTGCAGTTCGCCTTGGTCCGGTACTGCCTGGATCGCCTCCACGGCAAGGGCTTCGTCCCGGTGATCCCTCCGGTGCTCGTCCGCGAGGAGGCCATGCACGGGACGGGGTTCCTGCCCACCGACGAGGCCCAGCTCTACGTGACCAGGGAGGACGAGCTGTACCTCGTGGGAACCTCCGAGGTCGCGCTGGCCGGGCT
>JBOGWD010000020.1:0-8141 GCA_050693275.1 Actinomycetota bacterium
CCCTCCTATCGTCCAACGGGCGAACCCGTGGTCGTTCGCACGGAGTGGGCGAGGGTGGCGTTGACGCATTGGAACCTGAACGACGGGACGCTGGAGGGGATGCGGCTCCTGGACGTGCCGGCGTTCAGCGTGCAGTACCATCCGGAGGCCGCGCCGGGGCCACACGACTCGGCGTATCTCTTCGACCGCTTCGTCGACCTGATGGAGGGCTAGGGTGCCCCGGCGCGGGGACATCGGCTCGATCCTGGTCATCGGGTCGGGCCCCATCGTCATCGGCCAGGCCTGCGAGTTCGACTACTCGGGCACCCAGGCGTGCAAGGCGCTCCGGTCCGAGGGGTACCGCATCGTGCTGGTGAACTCGAACCCGGCCACGATCATGACCGATCCCGAGTTCGCCGACGCCACCTACGTGGAGCCGCTGACGCTCGAATCGCTCCTCCGGGTGATCGAGCTGGAGCGCCCGGACGCGCTCCTTCCGACCCTGGGAGGGCAGACCGGCCTGAACCTGGCGGTTTCCCTGGCCGAGTCCGGGGCCCTCGATGCGCACGGGGTGCGCATGATCGGCGCCGATCTGGAGGCGATCCGCCGGGCCGAGGACCGTCGCCGTTTCGTGGCCACGATGCACGGGGCCGGACTGCCGTTGCCCCGATCGGGCTTCGCCCACTCGGTCGAGGAGGCCATGGACGCGGCCGGAGCGCTCGGCTATCCCGTGATGATCCGGCCCTCCTTCGTCCTCGGGGGCGGCGGCACGGGCCTGGCCCGGAACGGCGAGGACCTCCGGAGGATCGCAGCGGACGGGATCGGCGAGAGCCCCATCGGCGAGGTGCTCGTGGAGCAATCGGTGGAGGGCTGGAAGGAGTTCGAGCTCGAGGTGATGCGTGACGGCGCCGACAACGCCGTGGTCGTGTGCAGCGTCGAGAACGTCGACCCGATGGGGGTGCACACCGGTGACTCCGTGACCGTGGCCCCGGCCCAGACGCTCACGGACCGCGAGTACCAGGACATGCGCGACGCCGCCCTCGCCTGCATCCGGGCCGTCGGCGTGGAGACCGGCGGCTCGAACATCCAGTTCGCCGTGGATCCGCGGGACGGCCGCATGGTCGTGATCGAGATGAACCCCCGGGTGTCGCGCTCATCGGCGCTGGCCAGCAAGGCCACCGGGTTTCCCATCGCCAAGATAGCCGCCCTCCTGGCGGTGGGCTACCGTCTGGACGAGATCCCCAACGACATTACCGGCGAGACGCTGGCCTGCTTCGAGCCGGCTCTCGACTACGTCGTGGTCAAGGTCCCCCGTTGGGCGTTCGAGAAGTTCCCCCAGGCCGATCCGCGCCTCGGGACGAGGATGAAGTCCGTGGGAGAGGTCATGGCGATCGGCCGGAGCTTCCGGGAGGCCTGGGGCAAGGCTCTGCGCTCCCTCGAGCGCCCGGGCGCCTCCCTCGGGGCCGACCACGTCCTCCGGGACGACCATCCCGGCCTCCTGGACGAGCTCGGCGTTCCGACGGAGGACCGGCTGCAACTGGTGGAGCTGGCGCTCCGCCGGGGGCACGCGGTCGACGAGGTGGCCGAGGCTTCGGGCATCGATCCGTGGTTCGTGGACCAGATCGCCCAGGCCGCCGAGGAGGCCGAGCGACTGGCCGGTCGGCGCCTGGTCCGGATCTCCCCCGAGGAGCTCCGGGCAGCCAAGCGAGCCGGTCTGTCCGACCGGCGCGTGTCAGGGCTCCTGGCGACCAGCGAGCGGGAGGTCCGAGCGGCGCGGCGGGCCGTCGGGGTGCGGCCGGTGTTCAAGACCGTGGACACGTGCGCGGGGGAGTTCCGGGCCAGGACGCCGTACTTCTACTCGACCTACGAACAGGAATCGGAGGTCACCCCGGCCGAGCGGCCCCGCGTGGTGATCCTGGGCGCGGGGCCGAACCGGATCGGACAGGGGATCGAGTTCGACTACGCGTGCGTGCACGCGGCCTTCGCCCTCCGGGAGGCGGGCTACGAGACCGTGATGGTGAACTGCAACCCGGAGACCGTGTCGACCGACTACGACACCAGCGATCGCCTGTACTTCGAGCCGGTCTCCGCCGAGGACGTCCTGGCCGTGTGCGAGGCGGAGGACCCCGAGGGCGTCATCGTCCAGCTCGGGGGGCAGACGCCGCTGTCCCTGGCGGGGGACCTGGCGGCGGAGGGCTGGCCCGTGCTGGGGACCTCGCCGGTGTCGATCGACCTGGCCGAGGACCGCACGAAGTTCGGGGCCCTCCTGACCCGCCTGGGGATCCGGCACCCGCCCCACGGCCACGCCGCGTCGCCGGAAGAGGCCGCGGCCGTGGCCGCCCGCGTCGGGTACCCGGTCGTGGTCCGGCCCTCCTACGTCCTGGGCGGACGGGCCATGGAGATCGTGTACACCGACGAGGAGCTCACGGGCTACCTCGAGCGCGCCACCGCGGCCAGCCCCGAGCATCCCGTCCTGGTGGACCGGTTCCTCGAGGGCGCCATCGAGGTCGACGTGGACGCCGTGGGCGACGGCGACGAGGTCTTCATCGGCGCGGTCATGGAGCACATCGAGGAGGCCGGGGTCCACTCCGGGGATTCCTCGTGCACGATCCCCCCGGTGACGCTGTCCGACGACGAGCTGGACGAGGTCGAGCGGGTCACCACGGCGATCGCCTCGGCCCTGGATGTCCGCGGCCTGCTGAACATCCAGCTCGCGGTG
The DNA here is from genome assembly GCA_050693275.1 of Actinomycetota bacterium. Taxonomy (GTDB): domain Bacteria; phylum Actinomycetota; class UBA4738; order UBA4738; family CALAEC01; genus CALAEC01. The sequence continues at coordinate 2,699 of JBOGWD010000020.1, forward strand.
AAGGACGAGCAGGTGTGGGTGCTCGAGGCCAACCCCCGAGCCTCGCGCACGGTTCCCTTCGTGTCGAAGGCCACCGGCGTGCCCCTGGCCAAGCTCGCGGCCAGGGTCATGGTGGGGGAGCGGCTGGCCACCCTCCGGGCCGAGGGCCTCCTCCCCGGGGACGCCGGCCACTACCGGCACCTGCGGCACGTGGCCGTGAAGGCCGCGGTCCTGCCGTTCGCCCGCTTCCCAGGCGTCGACACGGTTCTCGGGCCGGAGATGCGTTCGACGGGCGAGGTGATGGGCATCGCCACGGACCTCGGGGTGGCCCTGGCCAAGGCCCAGGTCGCCACGGGGGCCTCCCTGCCGCACAAGGGGACGGTGTTCGTGAGCGTGGCCAATCGGGACAAGCGGGCCATCGTGTTCCCGATCAAGCGGCTGGCCGAGCTGGGGTTCCGGGTGGTGGCCACCTCCGGGACGGCCGGCCTCCTGGCCCGCTCGGGCATCGAGGTCTCCTGCGTGGCCAAGGTGGCCGAGGGGCATCCCAACGCCGCGGATCTGATCGGGGCCGGTCAGGTCGACCTGGTGATCAACACGCCCTTCGGGCGGGAGCCTCGCAGCGACGGCTCCGCGATCCGCATGGCCGCCGCGGCGTCCGGCGTCCCCTGCGTGACCACCCTGCCCGGCACGTTCGCGGCCGTTCAGGGGATCGAGGCCCAGCTCCGGAACGGAGAGGAGCCCCGGAGCCTCCAGGAGTACCATTCGGGGGTTCGGGGGAAGGCGCCTCGGGGGGAGCGTGACGAGGGTGATCAGACAGAAGTGTGAGGTCCTCTCCGCCAAGCGGTGGGGCGTGTACCACTCCATCACGCTGGTGGCCCCGGAGATCGCCGAGGACGCCCGGCCGGGCCAGTTCGTCGAGGTGGCCATGCCGCCCGGCAGGGACTTCCTGCTCCGTCGGCCCTTCTCGATCCACCAGGCCTCGCGGAAGGGCGGCTGGGCGGGGACCCTGGAGTTCGCGTTCACCCCCGTCGGGCCGGGCACGGAGTGGCTCACGGAGGTCGAGGCGCACGACATCCTCGACGTGATCGGCCCGCTGGGCCGGCCGTTCCCCTACCCGAAGGAGCCCACGAGCTGTCTCCTGATCGGCGGGGGCTACGGGGCGGCCCCGCTGTACTTCCTGGCCCAGGAGCTCCGGGCCAAGGGGACCCGGGTGGACATGATCGTCGGGGCGAAGACCCAGGAGCGAGTGTTCAAGCCCGTCGAGGCGAAGCGGCTCTCCGTCTCCATGACCACCACCACGGAGGACGGCAGCCTCGGCGAGCGGGGGAAGGTCACCGACGCTCTCCCCGGGATGATCACTCGCGGCGAGACGCAAGTGGTCTACGCGTGCGGGCCGAACCCGATGCTCCGGGCGGTGGCGGAGTACTGCACCGAGCAGGGGATCCCGTCACAGGTCGCCGTGGAGGAGCTGATGGCCTGCGGGTTGGGCGTGTGCTGGACGTGCGTCGTCCCGATCATCCGCAAGGACGGCAGGGGATGGGCGTATCAGCGGTCGTGCGTGGAGGGGCCCGTGTTCAGCGGGGCCCGTGTGTGGTGGGAGAAGTGGCTGGGCGGCCGGAGCGCTCCGGTGGAGACCCCGCCCCAGGGATTCCAGCTCGAGGAGATGACCGCGGGAGGGACGGCCACGTGGCCGGGCGGGTGAGCCTGGCCACGAACCTGGGAGGCATCGAGCTTCCCACCCCGGTCCTGGCGGCGTCTGGCACGTTCGGGTCGGGCCGAGAGATGTCCGCGCTGATGGATCTTCGCCAGATCGGTGGCATCGTGACCAAGAGCATCACGGCCCGCCCGGTGAAGGGCCTGCCCACGCCGAGGATGGTGGAGACGCCCTCGGGGATGCTGAACGCGATCGGCTTGCAGAACCCCGGGGTCGAGGCGTTCGTGGAGAAGGACGGGCCGTTCATCTCGAGCGCGGGCGTGCCCGTCCTCGCGTCGATCGCCGGCCGGAGCATCCAGGAGTTCGCCGAGGTGGCCGTCCTGGTCAGCAAGGTCCCGGGCGTGGTGGGGATCGAGGCGAACATCTCGTGCCCCAACGTAGAGCGCCGCGGTGAGGTGTTCGCCTGCGACCCGGTGGCCGCCGCCGACGTGGTGGGCACCGTGACCCGGATGACCCATCTCCCCGTCTTCGCCAAGCTCACCGCCGACGTCACCGACATCGTGGAGGTCGCCCAGGCGGTGGTTCGGGCCGGTGCCCACGGGCTGTCGCTGATCAACACGCTGCTGGGGATGGCCATCGACGTGGAGGCGTTCCGGCCGAAGCTCGGGGCGGTCACCGGCGGGCTGTCCGGGCCGGCGATCCGGGCGGTCGCGGTCCGGTGCGTGTTCCAGGTCACCCGGGCCCTCCCGGACGTCCCGATCATCGGGATGGGAGGGATCGTGGACACCTCCAGCGCGATCGAGTTCCTGCTGGCCGGGGCGAAGGCCGTGGCGATCGGCACCGCGAACTACTTCGATCCGCACGCCACCGCCGATGTGGCCCGGGGCATCGGGGAGTTCCTGGCCGGTCGGGGGATGTCGAGCCCCGAGGATCTGCGAGGCCGCCTGGTGACACCCGCTCAGGCCCAGGAGCCCGCCTACCGCGGCGGGTGAGCACACCCCCGAACCCGCTCATCGTCGCCCTGGACACCTCCGACGTGGGTGCCGCCGCCTCCCTGGCCCGACGGCTGACGGGCTCGGTGGGGATGGCCAAGGTCGGCCTGGAGCTGTTCACGGCGGCCGGCCCGGACGCCGTCCGCCGGCTTCGCGAGCTGGTCCCGGTGTTCCTCGACCTGAAGCTCCACGACATCCCGACCACGACAGGGCGGGCCGCCCGGAACGCGGGCGCCCTGGGCGCGTCGATGCTCACGGTCCACGCTCTAGGAGGGCCGGACATGGTCCGGGCGGCCGTAGAGGGGGCCCGTGAGGGGGCCGAGGAGGCCGACGTCGAGCCTCCCGCCCTGGTGGCGGTCACGGTGCTCTCCAGCCTGGCCGAGGCGGCCGGCGCCTCCCCGGCCTCGCTGGCTTTCGAGGCGACCACGGCCGGGGCCCGGGGGGCGGTGGTCTCCGGGGACGACGTGAAGGACGTGCGGGAGGCGTTGGGGGACGAGCCGATCCTGGTGGTCCCGGGGATCCGGCCCTCGGGCCGACGGTCGAACGACCACGCCCGGGTGCTGACGCCGTCGGAGGCGATGGCGGCCGGCGCGGACCGCCTGGTGATCGGCCGGCCGATCACCGAGTCGCCCGACCCGCCGGCCGCGGCCGCGGCCATCCTCCAAGAGCTCGGCCTCAGGTGACCGAGGGCGAGGTCCTCGAGCTGCTCCGGCGCTCCGGCGCCGTCCGCCGGGGCCACTTCCTGCTGTCGTCCGGCCGGCACTCGGACACCTACGTGGAGAAGGCCCGGGTATTCGAGGACGCCGCCGCGACGGCCCGTCTCGGCGGCGAGATCGCCTCGTGGTACGAGAAGGTCTCGACCGTGATGAGCCCCGCCGTCGGCGCGATCCCCCTCGGCTTCGCCACGGCGCTGGCCGCCGGGGGCCGGTTCCTGTACGCGGAACGCGAGCAGGGGCGGATGGCCCTGCGGCGAGGCTTCTCCGTGCGACCGGGCGAGCGGGTGCTCGTGGTCGAGGACGTGGTCACCACGGGCGGCTCGGCGGCCGACGTGTACGAGCTCGCGGGCGCACTGGGGGCCGAGCGGCTCGGCGTGGCCGCGCTCGTGGACCGATCCGGCGCCGACCTGGCCTTCCCCCTTCGGACACTCGCTCGGGTGACGGCGAAGACATGGGCGCCGGACGCCTGCCCGGCGTGCGGGGGAGGGGTTCCCCTCGAGTCACCGGGTTCCCGGCACCTCGCCTGAAACCGCAGGTCGTCCTGCTCGGTTCGGTTTGTCCCGGTCCACGGCCGCGCGGTATCATCCGCCCATCCCTCAACCTCAGCGTAAGGAGGAGCCATGCCCCTGCCGACCCTCACCGAGGAACAGCGACGCGAGGCCCTGGCCAAGGCGGCGGAAGCGCGGAAGAAGCGCGCCGAGCTGAAGGGGAAGCTGAAGAACGGTCAGATGAGCCTCCGGGAGATCCTGGACCGACGGGAAGACGTGTTCGTCGGCAAGATGAAGGTGTCGTCGGTCCTCGAGTCGCTGCCGGGTGTGGGCAAGGTTCGTGCCCGCAAGCTGATGGAACGGCTGGACATCTCCGCCAGCCGCCGGGTCCGTGGCCTCGGCGCCAAGCAGAAGGAAGCGCTCCTCGGCGAATTCCCCAAGAGATAGCGCCCGCCGCGGCCACCTGTTCGTCATCTCCGGGCCGTCCGGGGTCGGCAAGGGAACCGTGGTTCGGCTCCTGCTGCGGTCACGACCGCGCCTGGTGTTCTCGGTTTCCGCGACCACCCGCGCCCCGCGTCCGGGAGAGGTGGATGGCGTTCACTACCGGTTCATGTCCGAGGAGGAGTTCGACCGCACGATCCACGCCGGCGAGTTCCTGGAATGGGCGGAGATCTTCGGCCATCGGTCGGGGACGCCGGTGGCGGCCGTCGATGAGGCCCGGGCCGCCGGCAAGGACGTGCTGCTGGAGCTCGACGTCCAAGGGGCCAGGGCGGTGCGCGAGCGGGTCCCGGACGCGGTGCTGGTGTTCCTCCGGCCACCCTCGGAGGAGGAGCTGGCCCGGCGCCTGCGGGCCCGGGGCACGGAGGAAGGACCGGCCCTGGAGCGCCGGTTGGCCGAGGCCCGGCGGGAGCTGGCCGAGGCGTCCTGGTTCGACGTCGTCGTCGTGAATGACCGAGTCGAGGACGCCGTGGCCGAGGTCCTTGCTATCATTGACGGAACAGCGAAAGGGGAGCCTTGATCGAGCCCAACATCGACGACCTGCTCGAGAAGGTCGACTCGAAGTACACCCTGGTCATCCTGGCCGCCAAGCGAGCCCGGGAGATCAACGCCTATTACAGCCAGCTCGGTGAGGGCCGCGGCGAGTTCGTGCCGCCCCTCGTGGAGACCGGCGGGCTGCGGAACAAGCCCCTGTCCATCGCGCTCGAGGAGATCGCGGAGGACAAGGTGACGTTCGAGCGGCCCGAGACGCCCAGCGCCACGTAGCCATGGCCAGCCCCGTGGCGGGCCGCCGCATCCTCCTGGGGGTCACCGGCGGCATCGCCGCATACAAGGCCGCCTACCTGGCCCGGCTGCTGCGCGAACGGGGCGCCCAGGTCCAGGTGGTCCTGACGGCCGCGGCCACGCGGTTCGTCGGCCCCGACACCTTCTCCGCCCTGACCGGCCGGGAGGCCCACGCCGGGGTCTTCGAGCGGACCGAGGACGTCCTCCACGTGCGCCTGGCCCACGAGTCCGACGCGGCCGTGATCGCCCCGGCCACCGCCAACCTGCTGGCCAAGCTGGCCACCGGCGTGGCCGACGACCTCCTGACCTCGACCCTGCTCGAGTTCCGGGGGC
>JBOGWD010000021.1:0-1524 GCA_050693275.1 Actinomycetota bacterium
CCGCGCCGGTGCCCAGGAGCAACTTCTCCAGTCGTGGCCCGTACTCGGGCACCTCGGTCAGCTTCCGGAGCAGGTTCCGGGCAGCGGCCAGAGGGACCCCGCGTTCCGGCTCGTAGCCGATCACGGGAAGATGCAGGGAGATCGGAAGCCGCCCAGCGGCCTCGGCCAGCAGACGGGTCTTACCGCTCCCAGGATCCCCCTGGATCACCAGGGCGCCCGGCGATCCTTCCTCGACCACCCGCTGGCACAGGCCGACGATGGCTGAGACCTCCCTGCCACGGCCCACGAAACCCGTGGCCACAGGTCAACCTCGTCGGCGGTCGATGGTCCGGCTGTGGCGCAACGGATGCCCCTCGCCAGCAGTCTAGTCCGGGCGGGCCGGGCCACGATGACAGGACGCGACAGGCTTCGGCGCTACTCCTCCATCACCACGCGGACGTCGCCGTCGCGGGAGAGGAGGGAGAACCCGGTGGTCTCGCCCTCCCGCCGGAACACCAGCGAGAGCGTGCTGTTGCCGACCTGGAGGTTCCGCACCTCCACCTCGTTCAGCCACGGGGGCAGGTGGGGCTTGTTCACCGTCAGGACGTTCTCGTGCGCCGCCGCGGAGACGCCCAGCATCCCCTGGAGCAGCAGGAACGGCGCGCCGGCGGCCCAGGCCTGGGGCGAGCAGGCCACCGGGTACTGCACCGGCGGGCTGGGGGTTCGTCGGGTGAACCCGCAGAACAGCTCGGGCAGCCGCATGTACTCGGCGAACTGCGCGGCCTCGAACATCGCCGTGGCGATGCGGTTGGTGGCGTCGAGGAAGCCGTACCGCTTCAGGCCCGCGGCGATCAGCGCGTTGTCGTGCGGCCACACCGTGCCGTTGTGGTAGCTCATCGGGTTGTAGCCGGCCGCCTCCTTGCTCATGGTCCGGATCCCCCATCCGGAGAACATATCGGGCTCGAACAGCCGCCTGGCCACCGCTTCGGCTCGCCGCGGATCGACGATGCCGCAGTAGAGCCCGTGCCCCGGGTTCGACACGATCGTCCTGACCAGCTCCTTGTCGCCGTCGAGGGCCCCGGCGAAGAACCCCTCGTCCTCCATCCAGAACGTCTCTTGGAATCGGCGGCGGAGCACGGTGGCCTGGTCCTTCAGCCGCACGGCCCGCTCGAAGTCGCCCAGGGCGCCGTACACGTCGGCCATCCGGACCTTGGCCATGTACACGTACGCCTGGACCTCGGCCAGGGCGATGGGGGGCTGGGCGATGCGCCCGTCCGTGTGCATCACCGAGTCGTGGGCGTCCTTCCAGCCCTGGTTGCGGAGCCCCCGCGGCGAGCGCGACCGGAACTCCACGAAGCCGTCGCCGTCGGGATCGCCGTACGTGTCCATCCACTCGAGCGCCGCCTCGGCCGCCGGCAAGAGCTGCTTGACGAACCCGAGATCGTTCGTCCATCGAAAGTACTGCGCCAGCAGGATCAGGAACCACGGGGTCGCATCGACCGACCCGTAGTAGGGCGTGTGGGGCAGGAAGCCGGACCGGGCCAG
>JBOGWD010000022.1:0-3651 GCA_050693275.1 Actinomycetota bacterium
TCGTCGATCGAGAGGGCGAAGGCGAGGACGGCCGCGGCCAGGATCCCCGGGAAGATCAGCGGCAGGGTCACGGTCCGGAACGCCGTCCAGGGCGCGGCCCCGAGGTCCTTGGCGGCCTCCTCCCACTCCCGGTTGAACCCCTGGGTCCGGGCCTTCACCGTCACGACCACGTAGGAGATGTTGAACATGATGTGGGCGATGAGGATCGTCACGAAGCCCCGGGCGACGTTTGCCGTCACGAAGAGCGACAGGAGGGAGGCCCCCAGGACCACCTCGGGCGTGGCCAGGGGCAGGAAGATGAACAGGTTCGTCGAGCTCCGCCCCCGGAACCGGTGGCGGGTGAGGGCCAGGGCGATCATGGTGCCCAGGGCGGTGGCCACCACGGTGCTGATCGCCGCGACCAGCAGCGAGTTCTTCAGGGCCAGGGTCAGCTCGGGGATTTCGAAGACGTTCTGCCAGTGGCGGAAGGTGAACCCCTGCCAGGTGAAGTTGAACCGGCCGCGGATGTCGTTGAACCCGAACAGGATCATGACCGCGATCGGCAGGAACAGATACAGGATCACGGCCGTCGTGTAGACGGGCAGCACCCAGCCCCGGCGCCTCAACCCGTCAGCTCCTCGGTCCCCAGGAGGCGGGCGTAGACCGCCACGCCGAGCAGGATCGCCGCCATCAGGACGAAGGACAGGGCGGCGGCCTCGGGGTAGTCGTTGTTCCGGAGGAACTCCGCCCTGATCACGTTCCCGATCATGGTGGTACTGGGGCTGCCCAGGTAGGTGGCGTTGATGAAGTCGCCGACCGAAGGGATGAACGTGAGCAAGGACCCGGCGAACACGCCCGGGAGGGACAGCGGGAACGTCACCCGGAAGAACGCGGCCACCCGGCTCGAGTACAGGTCCCCGGCAGCGTCGAGGAGGTCCTTGTCCATCTTCTCCAGGACCACGTACAGCGGGAGTGTCATGAACGGGAGGAAGTTGTAGATGAGCCCCCCCAGGACCGCCACGTTCTCCCCCAGGACGTGGAAGCCCTGCCCCAGGAGCCCCAGGCTCTTCAGGGTTCCCAGGATGATCCCCTCGTCTGCCAGCACGAACTTCCACTGGATCGTGCGGATGATGAAGGAGACGAAGAATGGGAGGATCACCAGGAACAGCAGGGCGTTCTTGAGCCGTCCCCCGTGGAAGGCGATGGTGTACGCCAGGGGGTAGGCGATCAGGAGCGTGACGACCGTCGTGATCAGCCCGTACAGCACGGACCGGATGATCTGGGTGTCGTTGCGCAGCAGCACCTCTCCGTACACGCTGAAGTTCCATGTGAGCCGGTAGCCCTGTTCCAGCGAGCCCTCCTGCAGCGACACCGACAGCATCGAGATCGTGGGGACGACGTAGAACAGCAACAGCCAGATCCCCCCGGGGAGCAGCAGGAGGTAGGCCACCGAGAGCCGTCGCCGAGGCCGGGTGGGCTCGGCGGCAGGCGCCGGGGCGGGCGCGGTGGCTACCCTTGCACCACCTGCTGGAACAGATCGTTCCAGACCTGTTCCTCCTCCTCGTCGAGCCGCTTGTAGGGGATCGTCTGCGCGTCGGTCTCCGGAGTGGGGAACACCAGCGGGCTCTCCGCGAGCGTGTCGCAGAACGGGGAGCACGACAGGTCGTCGGCGTCGGGGCCCGCGGCGTCGGCGGCGACCATCTGATGCACCGCCGCCACCGGCGACTCGTACCACACCCATTCGGTGATGTTGGTGGCGATCCGCGGGTCGTAGACGTAGTTCATGAACAGGTGGGCGTCGAGCGGATGCTCCGCCCCGACGGGGATGACCATGTTGTCGCTCCACCGCATGGCGCCGGCCTCGGGGATGATGAACCGGAGGTTCGGGTTGTCCAGGGAGAGCGCGAAGATGTCTCCGGACCACGCCATCGTGGCCACCAGGTCCCCACGGGCCAGCCCGTCGGTGTAGTCGTTCCCGTAGAACCCCCGAACCTTGTCCCGGTTGGCGATCAGCATCTGCTGGGCCGCCTCGACGTCCTCCACGGTGGCCTCCGGCGAGGGGATCCCCATCGAGGCCAGGGCCAGCCCGAACGTGTCGCGCATCTCCGCGAACAGCCCCACCCGGCCGGCCAGGTCGTCGGCGAACAGGTCCTCGAACCGGGTGATCTCCCGGCCCACGGCCTCGACGTCGTAGCCGATCCCGGTGATCCCGGCCGCCCACGGGATGCTGTGCGCGTTGTCCGGATCGAACCACGGGTCCTTGAACTTGTCCGAGGCGTTGGCGGCGAAGTTCGGCAGCTCGTCGTGGTGGAGCCGCTCCAGGTATCCGAGCCGGTTCATCTTGGCGATCATCCAGTCGGTCAGGACGACGATGTCCCAGCCCGTCGACTGGCCCTGAGAGAGCGGCTCCCGGATGGTCCCGAAGAACTCCTCGTTGTCGTTGATCACCACGTCGTACTTCATGGCGACGCCGAAATCGGACTCGAAGCCCTTCACCGTGGGGCTCCCGGTGGGGCCCTTGTCGATGTACAGGGGCCAGTTCGCCATGATCAGCTCACCGGCCGGCTCGGCGGGGAGGGGCTGGAGCTGCTCTCCCTCGTCTCGCCGCTGGGCCTCCACGCCGCAGGCGGCCAGCACCGCCATCGCGCCGATGAACAGCGAGCCCCGTCCGGCTCGCCGAAGCAGCTCCCGCCGGCTCACCGGCCGGTCGAGGCCGCCGAACAGCCTGTCCATCTCACTCACCGTCGGTCCCTCCCTCCTGTACCGACACCACGAACGTGTGTTCCGGGTGCCACGAGAGCGTCACGGTCTCCCCGGGCGCCGGCGGGCGGTCGCTGGATGTGCCCAGGTTCTGGGCGTACACCGTGACAGTGTGCCCGTCCCGCGTCGCCACCGTGTACACGTTGCTGACCCCCACGAAGGTCGCGTCCCTGACCGTGCCCTCGATGGCGTTGTCTCCGTCGGGCCGGCCGCCGCCGGCCGTGATCCGGATCTTCTCGGGCCGCACCCCGAGCTTGACGCGGCCCCGGGCGCCGTCGACCGATCCGGCCGGCACCCGGACCCTCTCGCCCGAGGCCAGATCGATCGTCCGGAGGTCCCCGTCGGCGGCGCCTACGCTTCCGTCGAGCAGGTTCGACGCCCCCAGGAAGCCGGCCACGAACTCGGTGTCCGGATGCTCGTAGACTTCCTCGGGCGGGCCGATCTGCTCGATCCGCCCGCCGCGCATCACCGCGATCCGATCGGACATCGTCATGGCCTCCTCCTGGTCGTGAGTCACGTAGATGAACGTGATGCCCACCTCGTGCTGGAGGCCCTTGAGCTCGAGCTGCATCTGCTTGCGCAGCTTCAGGTCGAGCGCGCCCAGGGGCTCGTCGAGGAGCAGGACCCGGGGCTGGTTGACCAGCGCCCGGGCCAGGGCCACCCGCTGCTGCTGGCCGCCCGAGAGCTGGGTGGTCCGGCGAGCCTCGAAGCCCGGCAGGTCGACGAGCTCGAGCATCCGGCCGACCTGCCCCGGGATGTGATCCTTGGCGATCCTCCGTCGCCGAAGCCCGTAGGCCACGTTGTCGAACACGTTCAGGTGGGGGAACAGGGCGTAGGACTGGAAGACCGTGTTGACGTCGCGCCGGTGGGCGGGGAGGCCGGCCACGTTCACCCCGGCCAGCTCGATGGCCC
>JBOGWD010000023.1:0-4070 GCA_050693275.1 Actinomycetota bacterium
CCGGGACGTGGAGGCGGTGGGCAGCGAGGCCCAGCTCGCCAGCGAGTTCTTCTTCGCCGCCTCCAGCGTGCCGGCCCTCAAGGTCACCGGGTTCCAGTTCACCGGCGCCAGCGACCACTGACCGGGGAGCCTCCGGTCGATGGGCTACCCTTCGCGGCATGCTCGTCGCGGTGGCCCTGCTGATCGCCGGGGCGGCCATCCTGTACCTGGGCGCCGAGGCGGCGGTCCGGGGTGCCACGGCCCTGGCCCGGGCCGTGGGGGTGCCGGCGTTCGTGATGGGGGCGCTGCTGTTCGGCGTCGACCTCGAGGGGCTGGGGGCGGCGGTGGTTGCCGCGGGGCGCGGCGAGACGGCCATCGCGGCCGGCGAGATCTTCGGCACCGTGCTGTTCCTGTACAGCGCGGCGTTCGGCGCGGCCCTGCTCCTGGCCCGCGGGCCGGTCCCCGCCCCGGATCGCGTGATGGTCCTGGCGCCGGCGCTTCATCTCGTGGCCGGTGCCTTCGCCATCTCCGACCGCTACGTCGCTCGGCTGGAGGGCGTCCTCCTGATCGTCTTCTACCTGGCATATGTGGGGCTGGTGGTTCGAAGGGGCCGGGAGCCGCGAGCAGAGGGCGAGGAGACCGGGTCCCGGGGCCGGCCCGGAAGAGCCAGGCTCCTGGCCGTCACGATCGGTGGGCTCCTCACGGTCGCCGGCGGGGCGGCGATCCTGGTCGCCGGAGGGGCCCGTCTCGTCACCGAGGCCGGGCTGGCCGCCGGGTTCGTGGGGGCCACGGCTCTGGGGATCCTGGTCAGCCTCGATGAGGTGATCCTCGAGGTCCTGCCGGTCCGGAGGGGATCGCCCGATCTCGCCACGGGCAACCTGTTCGGCACCCTGGCCGCGTTCACCACGGGGGTCCTCGGGGTGGCGGCGCTGGTGCGTCCGCTCGAGATCGACGCGGTGGGGGCGGTGGCGTTCCTCGGCGTGGCCTTCCTGTACGCGGTGGTGGCCACGGCGTTCCTTGCTCGGGGCCGGGCCGGCAGGTTGCTGGGCGCGTTCGTCCTGGCGTCGTACGCGGCCTGGCTTGTCGCCGCCGCGGCGATCTAGAGCTGGCCGAGCGCCTCGGGCAGCTCGGTCAGCGACCGGACGGAGCCGTCGACCCTGGCTAGCTGGTCCTCCGTCGGCTCCGGAGGGGCCTCGCCGCGGAGCATCTACACCCCCCGCATCCCGTTGCGCTTGGCGGCCAGGACGTCGTTGTCGAGTCGGTCGCCCACCATGGCGCACCGCCCCGCCGGCGCCCCGGCCGCGGCCACGGCCCGCTCGAAGATGGCCGGGTCGGGCTTCTCCACGCCGAGCTCGCCGGACACCGCCCACACCTCGAAGAACCCGTCGATGCCGTCCCGGGCCATCGTGTCGCGGATCCACGGCTCCTGGTTGGCCAGCACGCCCAGCCGGTACTCGGCGGACAGCGCCTCCAGTCCGGGGCGCACGTCCGGCTGGAGGGACTCCGGCGGATACGTCCACAGCTCGCGGCCCCGGCCCACCACCTTCGGGTAGTCCTCCTCGTCGACGAACAGCAGCGACAGGCGGCGGGTGAACGGCCCTCGCTGGTCGCGCCGGCAGGCCTCGAACTCCGACCAGAACGCGTCATCGTCGGCGTCGGGACGGAGCTCCTTGATCGCCGCCACCAGGGCCTCGTAGTAGGGGCGGTCCCCGTACAGGGGCCCGCCGACGTCGAGGAACACCACGTCGAGGTGCGAGGTCACGCGGCGCTCCGGCGCGCCTTCAACCGATCGAACTCCTCGGGCTCCGTGGTCACCGAGCCCAGGCGGACCGGGTCGAACCGGGTGCCGTGGCAGTCGGACGAGCCCGTGGTCACCAGCCCGAGCCGCCGGGCCATGTCCCGGTAGCGCCCCTCCGCCTTCGGCGGATGGTCCGGGTGGGCGCACTCGATGCCGTCGAGGCCGGCCCCGGCCAGCTCCTCGATGACCTCGTCGGGCACGCCCAGTCCCTCGCGGTGAAGCCCGGGGTGGGCCACCACGGCCAGCCCGCCGGCCCGCTTGATCAGCCCGACCGCGGCCACCGGGTCCAGCGCGTGCTTCTCCACGTAGGCCCGTCCGCCGTCCTTGATCAGCTCGGGGGTGAAGGCATCCTCGATCGTCTCCACCACCCCGGCCTCCATCAGCGCCTGGGCGATGTGCGGCCGGACGATGTTCTTCCCCTCGGCGATCTCCCGGACCCGCTCGAACGAGATCGGGTACCCGAGCTCCTGGAGCCGGCGGACCATGGCCTCGCCCCTGGTGAACCGGTCCTCGCGGAGGCGGCGCAGCTCGGTCTGGAACGGCCCGTCCTCCAGGTCGATCCAGTACGCCAGCACGTGGATCCCGTGGCCGTCCCGGACCGTGGAGAACTCCACCCCCGGGACGATCTCCGGGCCGGCGCCCTCCGCGGCGACGAACGCCCGGGGGAGGCCCTCGGTGGAGTCGTGATCGGTCACGGCCACCACCGTCAGCCCCCGTTCCCGGGCCAGCGCCACGAGCTCCTCCGGGGTGAAGGTCCCGTCCGAGAACGTCGTGTGCGTGTGGAGGTCGATCCTCTGTGTCACACGCGCACCACGTCGACCTGGGGGATGACATCGAAGTCTGCGTCTTGGGTGAAGACCGGCAACCCGTGCGCGATACCCGTCGCGGCGATGAACGTGTCCATGATCTTGGGACGCCGGCCCCCCCGCCGAGCCTCGGCGACGATCTCCGCGAAGATGCGGGCCACCACATCGTCGACGGGCAGAGGGTCGAACATCCGCTCGACCCGCCCAACGGTTCGCAGACGCCGGGCCCGAACGCTCGTCCCGTCGGCGAGCAGGACGCCGAGATGCAGCTCTGCAAGTGTGATGACCGAGATGGCTCCCTCATCGGGGAGACCATCCAGCGGGCGGTTCTGCTCCCGGGCCACGAAGACCGATGTGTCGAGCAGGCCTCTCACAGGTCCTCGACCGTAGCCCCGACGGTCTCCTCGAGATCGTCGAGCAAGGCCCGGTCCATCGGCGACTCCATGATGAGCCGCTCGACATCCGTACGCTTGGCGAACGTCGCCGCTTCGGACACCGGCACGAGATCCGCCACCGGCGCACCTCGCACGGTCACCCGGAGCCTCGCTCCCCGAGCTACCTCTCTGAGCACTCGGGCGACCTGGTTCCGCAACTCGCGCTGTGGCACGACGCGGTCGATGGCGGGCGGCGCGTACTCTCGTTGGAGCTCCACCCGATAGGCCCCTCGGGGGAGCCGGATCGGATCATGCTCCTCGTGGACCAGATCGACCCCCCCCGGTGCGAGCACCCGGAGGTACCGTCCCCCTGTGGTCTCCGTGACCTCGGCCGCCTCATCGAGGATGGCGTAGGCGTGTCCGCCGGCCTCGCCTCGGGCCAGGATGAGGCGACCGCCCTCGCGGGCGGCCTTCCGTCCGGGGGGCAGGTTTTCGATCTCGACGAGAAGTACGTCGCCCTGCCGGTACACGTTCGCCATGGCCCTTCCGTTCTACGATTGGCTACAAGTGTAGCAGATTCGGGCTACGGCAGGGAGGGCGGGGAGGCTCGATCGGGGTCGAGGTCGTACTTCTGGATCGCCTCGGCCACGGCCTCGGGCTTGACCTCGCCCAGGTCGGCCAGCGCGGAGAGCGTGGCCACCACGGTGTGCTCCGCGTCGGCCTCGAAGAACCGGCGCAGCGCGTCGCGGGTGTCCGACCGGCCGAACCCGTCGGTCCCCAGCGGCACGAACGGCTGGGGGATCCACCGGGCGATCTGGTCGGGGATGGCCTTCATCGAGTCCGACACGGCCACGATCGGGCCCTCCGCGCCATTCAGGACCCTGGTGAGGTACGGCGTCCGCTTGGCCTCCCCCGGATGGAGCCTGTTCCACCGCTCGGTCTCCAGCGCGTCCGTCCTCAGCTGCTGGTACGACGTCGCGCTCCACACGTCGGCGGCCACGTCGTGCTCGGCCAGCAGCTCCTGGGCCCGGAGCGCGGTCTGGATCATGGGCCCGGAGCCGAACAGCTGGGCCCGGTGCCGCACGTCGTTCGAGGCCTCCTTGAACCGGTACA
>JBOGWD010000024.1:0-4019 GCA_050693275.1 Actinomycetota bacterium
GATCAGATCGGGGCGGCCCTGCGCCCCGTGCACACCGTCTCGGCCGACGGGCTCTATGCGGTGGCCACGGCGGTGATGCTGATCCGTTCGGGCGCCGCCCGGGTTGTGGCCGTGGAGGGTCACTCCAAGGCCTCCGACATCCTGTCCCTCGGCTCGATCCACCAGTTCGCCCTCGACCCCGTGTACAACCGGCCCCTGGGCATCTCGCCCCTGGCCGTGGCCGGGCTGGAGATGAACGCCTACCTCGAGGCCACCGGCACCACGGAGGAGCAGTGCGCGCTGGTGGTCGAGAAGAACCGCCGGAACGCCCTGGACAACCCCCGGGCCGCCTACCCCACCGAGGTCACCGCCGAGGACGTCACCGGCTCCGACCCGATGTGGTGGCCGCTGAAGGGCCTCGACGTGGCTCACCGAGCCGACGGATGCGTGGTCCTGGTCCTGGCAGACGCCGACCGGGCCGGGGAGCTCACCGACGCTCCGGTCTGGGTGGCCGGGGTGGGCTGGTCCAGCGGCAGCGCCTCGCTGGAGAGTCGGGAGTGGGACCGGGCCGACTACGTCCGGCGGGCCGCCGACGCCGCCTACGAGATGGCCCGGCTGGGCTCGCCGACCAGGGACGTCGACCTGGCCGAGGTCGACGACACCTACTCGTACCGGGAGCTGATGCACCTGGAGGCGCTCCGGTTCGCCGGGCCGGGCGACGCCGGGGCCATGCTCGAGGACGGGGTGTTCTCCCGCGAGGGGGACCTGCCGGTGAACGCCAGCGGGGGCTCGCTGGGCCAGGGCTACCTGTTCGAGGCGAACGGGCTGGCCCGGATCCTCGAGTGCGTCCTCCAGCTCCGGGGCGAGGCCGGGGAGCGGCAGGTGGAGGACGTCGGCGTGGCCGTGGCCCAATCCTGGCGAGGGGTGCCCACGACCTCGGCGGCCGTCGGCGTGTTCGCCGCCGACCGGGCGGTGGCCTGACGTGCTGGAGGCGCTGGACCACGTGTACTACTGGGTCACGGACATGGACCGGGCCGTGACGTTCTACCAGGAGGTCATGGGGCTTCGACTGATGCGCCGGGACGGGTCGAACTGGGCGGAGTTCGACGCCGGCCCGATCCGCCTGGCCCTGCACGGCGCCGTGGAGGGGCGGCCGGCCCACCCGGGAGGGGCCACCGCCGTGTTCCGGGTCGACGATCTCGACGCCGCCCGGGCCGCGCTGGAGGGGCGCGGCGCTCGGTTCGAGGAGCACGTGGGCGAGGTCCAGGGCTTCGCCCGGTTCGCCTCGCTCCGGGACCCCGACGGGAACGCCGTCCAGATCATCGAGTATCCGTCCGGAGGGGAGCGATGACCGGCCAGCGGGTGGCGGTGGTCGGCGCCGGGATGACCAGGTTCGTCCGGCGAGCGCAAGAGACGGGCAAGGAGCTGGCCTGGCAGGCGGCGAGAGCGGCCCTGGACTCCGCGGAGATGACCCTCGACGACGTCGACTGCGTGGCCATGGGAACGGCGCCCGACGCCTTCGACGGCGTGCACATGAAGGGCGAGTACCTGTCCGACGGCGCCGGCGCGTGGGGCAAGCCGTACTTCCGGACCTATGTCGGCGGGGGGACCGGGGTGTTCGTGACCATTCAGGGCTGGTACCAGGTGGCCAGCGGGATGTTCGACACGTGCCTGGTGGTGGCCGAGGAGAAGATGTCGTCGACGCAGCCCCACGCCCAGGGCGCGTTCATCACGATCTTCGACAGCATCCTGGAGCGGCCCCTCGGCCCGAACCTGCTGTGGATCTTCGCCCTCGAGATGAACCGGTACATGAGCGTGCACGGCCTGGAGAAGCGGGACATCGCCCAGGTCGCCGTGAAGAACAAGCGGAACGCCGCCGACCATCCGGCCGCGCTCCTGGGCCAGGCCGATATCACGGTCGACGAGGTGCTCGACTCCGAGGTGCTGGCCTGGCCGGTGCAGCGCCTCGACGTCTCACCCGTCTCCGACGGGGCCGTGGCCGTGGTCCTGGCCGCCGAGCACGTGGCCAAGCGGATCACCGACAAGCCGATCTGGGTGGAGGGTGTGGGGTGGCACCTCGACACTGCCTACTGGACGAACCGCGACCTCTCCTACCCGC
Organism: Actinomycetota bacterium; assembly: GCA_050693275.1. GTDB lineage: Bacteria > Actinomycetota > UBA4738 > UBA4738 > CALAEC01 > CALAEC01. Next base: position 2,099 of record JBOGWD010000024.1, read on the forward strand.
GGTACGTGGAGTACGCGGCCCGCCAGGCCTACGACATGGCCGGGATCAGGGAGCCTCGCAGGGAGATCAACATCGCGGAGCCCTACGATCCGTTCGACTACAAGGAGCTCCACCACCTCGAGGGGCTGCAGCTGTTCGACAAGGGGAAGGCCCCCGAGGCCATGAAGGACGGCGTGCTGAACCGCGACGGCGACCTGCCGTCCACGCCCTCGGGCGGTCTGCTCGGCGTGGGGAACCCGATCGCCGCGGCCGGCCTCATGAAGATCGCCGAGCTCTACTGGCAGCTCTCCGGCCGGGCGGGGAGACGTCAGGTGCCGGGGGATCCTCGCCGGGGCGTGGCCCAGGCCTGGGGGGACCTCATGCAGGTGGGGACGGTGGTGGTGATGGGACGATGAGCAGCGACGGCGACCGCACCCCACCGCTGGAGACGCTCGGCCCGACCTCGCTCAAGGACGCGGCCTTCCGCGAAGCCGTGGGCGCCGTGGACTGGGAGGTCGACGCCCGGTACGCCTGGGACACCGGGATCGCCGTCGGTGGGTACCTCCGGGGCCTCAAGCGTGGCGTCATCCTGGCCCGGGAGTGCCGGCGGTGCCGCCGGGTGCTGGTCCCGCCGAGGATGTTCTGCGAGGAGTGCTTCCGGCCCACCGATCGGTGGCTCGAGGTGGAGGACACCGGCACGGTCAACACCTATTCCATCTGCTACATCCGGTGGGACATGGAGCCGCTGGAGGAGCCGGAGCTCCCGGCCGTGATCGAGATCGACGGGGCCTCGGCGGGGATGGGCTTCATGCACAAGCTCGGCGAGGTCGACCCCGAGGACATCGAGGTGGGCATGGCCGTCGAGGCCGTGTGGCGGCCGGAGGGGGAGCGGGTCGGCTCGATCCTCGACATCCGGTACTTCCGCCCCCGCCAGGCGAAGTCGCGGAAGAAGGCGCGCTGACGATGTTCGAGAAGGTCTCCGATCCGAAGGACGTCATCCTGTGGGAGGACGGCATCCCGGTCCGGCACCGCTACACACCCGGGGTGGCCGGGGAGGCCTTCTTCACGGCCGTCCGAGACCGGGGCGAGCTGTTGGCCTCTCGGTGTCGGGAGTGCGCCGTCACCTACTGCCCGGCCCGGCTGTTCTGCGAGCGGTGCTTCGCCGGGCCCCTGGAGGCCGATGTCACCGTGGGGCCCCGTGGAACGCTGGAGTCGTTCACGGTCGGCTACGTCGGTGTGGAGGGCGAGCCCCTGGAGGAGCCGCTCACGGTCGGGTTGATCAGGCTGGAGGGAGCCGACACCGCCCTGGTGCACTTTGTGGTCGACGCCGACGAGCTCGAGCCCGGGATGCCCGTCGAGGCCGTCATCGAGCCGAAGGCCAAGCGGACCGGGTCGATCCTGGACATCCGGGGGTTCCGCCCGGTCACCTAGGACGTGTCCCCTAAGTCGGTGAGCCAGAGCAACACGGCTGCGAGGACGAGGCCGCCGCGGTAGACGATGGCGTGCTTGTCGTATCTGGTGGCCAGCCCGCGCCAGTGTTTGAAGCCGTTGAAGGCGCGTTCGATGACGTTGCGTCCGCGGTAGGCGGTGCGGTCGTAGGTCACCGGTCGGCCGCCGGATGAGCCGATGCGCGCGATGGCGCTCCTGCGTCGTGGCGACCTCAGCGTCACCGAGGTCTGTTTCGCGGTCGGCTGCTCGTCGCTGGGCACCTTCAGCACTCGCTTCACCGAACTGGTCGGTATGCCGCCCAGCACCTACCGGCGCCACACGGCGGACGCGACGGCGGGGTGCCGCCGTGCGTGGCAAAACAGGTGACCAGACCGATCAGGAATCGAGAAGCACCGGTCACCGAGCCGCAGCTAGGGTGACGCCATGGACATCACCATTTACCAGACCTTCCTCCCGCACGACGACCCGGACGCATCCCTGGCCTTCTATCGCG
>JBOGWD010000025.1:0-4666 GCA_050693275.1 Actinomycetota bacterium
GGCTCCTCGTAGGCCACCCGGAGATACCGGGCCACGTAGTCGATGGCCTGGAGGGCCACGGCATCCGTGACGGGTTGGTGGTACTCCATCGTGTAGCACTCCACCGCGTGGGCCAGGGCGTCCATGCCCGTCCCCGCGGTGACCCCAGGCGGAAGGTTCACGGTGAGAGCCGGATCGATCAGGGCCACCCACGGGGCGATGGTGGCCATCCCGCCCACGTTGAACTTGATCTGCCGGTCCGGATCGGTGATCACCGCCCACAGCGTGACCTCGCTGCCGGTCCCGGCCGTGGTGGGGACGGCGATCAGGGGTGGGATCCGCCGCTCGACCGGCTGCCGGCCGTACTCGTAGTCGGCGATCGAGCCTCCGTGTTCGGCCACGACCCCGATACCCTTCGCGGTATCGATGGAGCTGCCGCCCCCCAGGCCGACCAGCCCGTCCGCCCCCTCCGAGCGGTAGATCCCGGCTCCCCGATCGATCAGGGCGATGGGGGGGTTAGCCCGCACCTCGTCCAGCACCACCGGATCGAGCCCGGCGGCCCGGAGGGGTGCCAGGGCCTCGTCCAGGATGCCGGCCCCGACGATCCCCCCGTCGGTCACCACCAGCGGCCGCGACATGCCGAGCCGGCGGGCCTCCTGGCCCAGCGACCCGATCGCCCCGATCCCGTGCACCACCCGAGTGGGTGACTCGTAGGACCGGATCACGTCGAACGGCATCCCTGCACCCTCCGTCGGAGGAGGGCGACCGGGTCGCCGCACGCCCGGCCGCCCTCCCCTCGGCTACTCGACGGGGATCTCCTGGTGGATCCTCGACAGGTTGATCCCCTGCGACCTCCGGTAGAAGTACGAGACCCCGTAGATCACCAGGGCCAACCCATAGAGGATCAGCATGAAGATCGCCGAGTCGCTGTTGTTGATCCCATACACGTCGTTGTTCCACCACTGGTAGAGCAGCCAACCCAGGAACAGGGCGGTGACCGCGCCCGTGATCGAGATCACCGGCACCCCCCCGAGCCGCATTCGCCCGATCGGGGAGTTCCGGAACATGTCCGGCTTGGCCCATGGCAGGATCGTGGCCGCGATCGAGGTCCCCAGGAACGTCACGGCGATGACGAGCGTGGCGTCGAGCGTGAGCGTGCGGAAGTTCGAGTTGTACGCGTACACGGCGCTGACGATGATCGACGGGATCAGCATCAGGGCGATGGCGCCGTAGGGGACGTGTCGCTTCTCCGACACCTTCCCCGCCCACTCGGGCAGGACCCGGTCGAACGCCGCCGCGAAGATCACCCGCGTCGACGACAGGAACAGCGTCCCCGACCATCCGATGAACCACAGGCTCATCACCAGGATCAGGAGAACCTGGAACAGGCTGTTGTGGACGTAGAAGCCGGCCAGAAGCGCCGGGTACGGCCAGATCGGCATGGCCGGCGTCGGGGCTCCCTCCACGCCGTAGAAGGAGTTCGCCCAGTTGTAGTTGGCCGCCATGTAGAACTCCGAGCCGAGCGTCTTGCCGGCCAGCGCGAGGAACACGACGGCCATGAGCACCGTGCCCCACAGCCCCCACATCATCCCGTTCCGGACCCGGCGGAAGTCGCTCGCGCCGCGGACCTCCCCGTAGAGCGTGGCCCCCCAGTTCGGCCAGAGCAGGAAGAACACCAGGTACGGGATCAGCAGCAGCGTCGGGCCCAGGATCGGCGTCAGCGCGAACCCGGAGGGCTCATAGGCGAACGCCTGGGCGTCCCTGATCGTCTGGGAGTACGCGTCGCCGCTGGCCCCGAACAGGCCGGCGGCTTCCTGGTTGAACGCGCTGCGGAAGCCCTCCTGCGACCCGAACACCAGGATCAGGAGCATGACGGCCACGCCGGCCATGCCCAGCCAGAAGCTGAACTTCTGGATCCTCGCGTAGATCTCCATGCCCAGCGACACGAAGAGTCCCGCCAGGGCGATGGTGATCAGGCACACCACGAAGATGCCGGTGTTCGACCCCCACCAGGCCGCGTCGATGAACCCGATCCTCAGGTCGAGGACCGCGAACAGAGGCTGGAACAGCTGGACGGTGAGGATGTTGCCGTAGATCGGCGCCCACTGCCACAGGATGAACCACCACCCGGTGACGGCCAGGACGAAGGCGATGCCGCCACCGACGATCCGGCTCTGCCACACGTAGTCGCCGCCCGCGCGAGGCATGATCGCGATCAGGCCCGCATAGGTGATCACCAGGAACGTGACGAACAGCCCCGTGATGAGGATGGCCGGATACAGCTGACCGTCGGGGATATATGGGGCGAACGACAGCGCCCCGAAGAACCCCAGCGTGATGAGGTTGACCGACAGGAACGAGTACACGAACGCGTCGAATCGGGACCACCCCTTCACCAGTCCCGTGGCCTTCCGCAGGAAGACCGGCGGTGCAGCCTCAGCACCTGCTGCCATGGCTCCCTCCTCTCTCACCCCGTGACCAACTGGTAGTTCTTGATCGTGCCTCGCTTGTCGTCCAGCTCGATGATCGACGCCTGTAGCACCCCCTCCTCGTATGCGCTGCCCGGGTTGACGGCCAGCGTCTTCCCCATCCGCTGGGTCCCCTTGCCCTCGTGGATGTGCCCGTGCAGGGAGAGCAGCGGCTTGTGATCGGTGATGGCCTCGCGGACCGCCCGCGATCCCACCGGCCGCATGGCCCGGCCTCCCAGGATCGGCTTGAGGTCATCGTCCAGGGCGGGGGCATCGTCGAGGTTCGAGCCGAAGGGCGGGGCGTGGAAGTTGAAGATCGTCCGTCGGGCGTCGGGGGACTTGTCCACCATCCGCTCGATGCGGCCCCGGAGCTTGTCCTCGGGCGCCTCGCGGTAGGTGTTCCACGGCGTCGGGTTGGTCCACCCCATCGACACCATCGAGAACCCGCCGAGGTCCAGGACCTTTGCCTCCCCCATCTCCACCACGTCCGACCGGGCGATGACCTTGTCCACGTCGAACATGTCGTCGTTCCCGGGGCACACGATGCACCGGATGCCGGACCCGCCCAACTTCTCCTCGGCGATGGCCATCCACCGCTCCACGGTGGACAGCATGGCCTCCTTGAACCGCCGGTCGACGAGCTCCTGGTCCGCCGCCAGCGCGGCCATCTCCTCCCGGGTCACGCGGACGGGGTAGTAGCCCCGGTTGACGATCTTCTTCTCGATCTCCCGCACCTGGTCCTCGGAGTCGAGCGTGTATGGGAGGTCCTGGAAGGTCACCTCCCACCGGGAGCCATCGCCGACGATCGGGAGCATGGCCTTGCCGGTCATGTCGCCGCCGCAGATGACCACGTCGGCCCCGTAGAAGGGGCCCGCATTGACCAGCTTCCGCCAGCACACCTCCGACCCGTGCAGGTCGGTGGCGTAGAAGACCTTCAGCATGGAACGGCCTCCCCGGGGCGTATCCTGGTCTCTTCGAGCTCGGTCCGCAACGCCCCGGCCGCTACCGGTGAGCGACCTCCTCGGGAAGCTCGTACCACCGCATCCGGTCCCCGATCTTCGACCGGAGCCGCCACCGGAGGGTCTTCGGCGTCTCCTCGGCCTCGAGGCGAAGCCTCCGGGCCTGCTCCACCGGGTGGAACGGAGCGCCGGGAGGGACCAGCGGGGCGAGATCCTCTTCGGCCATCCCGGTGAGCCGATCCAGGTTCCCCGTGACCGTCCGCCACCACCCCCAGTCCTCGCAGACGATGGCGCACATCCTCGCGGGACCGATCGTCCCCGGCTCGTCGGCCTGCCCGACCGGGAACGCCGACAGGAGGTAGATCGCGTCCTGAAGATCCTTCTCGTTGATCTCGACGATCTGAAGCTTCGACAGCAGCAGATCGGTGACGTCCAGCGTGACCGGCATCCGTTCGATCCGGCTCCGGAAGTCCAGGACGTGGCACATGTCCAGCCGGTCGATCATCACGTCCATCGTCCACGCCTGGTCGGATGACCGGAAGTACAGCTGCCGGTGCCCGTAGAGGGCATTGAACTCCTTGTCCGGAACGAAGCCCAGTGAGGCCAGGACCGAGGTGAGGCCCGCCCTGAATCCCGAGACCGACGCGAGGTCGAGGTCCTGGTCCTTCTTCATCCGCGGCGGGAACGAGGGACAGAGGTACCTGACGGCCAGGCCACCGAGGAGACGGACGGGAACGCCCTCCCGGGACGCCGCCGAGACGATGTCGACGGCCCGATCGAGGGGGTCCCCTGTCATCGAGGGCACCATACGCCATCCGGGCTCCTCCCCGCCCTGTTGCAGATGGCGGAACGCAGAGCATAATACCCAACGTGGCTGCTGGAGTGCAATCGGTGGGCCGGGCCATCAGGATCCTGGAGCTCGTCGCCGAGCATCCCGATCGGTTCGGGGTCACCGAGCTCGGACGGAGGATCGGGGTCCACAAGGCCACGGCTTCCCGGATGGTGTCCACGCTGGTCGATGCGGGGCTGCTGGAGCGTCAGCCCGGAAGCGAGAAGTATCGGCCGGGGTTCGGCCTGGTCCGGCTGGCCACCACGGCCCTGGCCGACCTCGACGTGGTCCGGGCGGCCCGCCCCGTCCTCGAGCCGCTGGCCGAGGGGACCCAGGAGACCGTGAACCTCGGGGTTCTGGAAGGCCTCGAGGTCGTCAACGTCGACCAGGTCGCCGGGAGCCACGCCGTGGTCAACGTGAACTGGGTCGGG
>JBOGWD010000026.1:0-10187 GCA_050693275.1 Actinomycetota bacterium
GGGCCGCGTTCCGGCTGGGTCCCGAGGCGCTCCGGCGGCTCGGCGCGCGGGTGGAGGCCATCAACGCCGATCCCGACGGGACCAACATCAACGCCGGCTGCGGGGCGGCCCATCCCGATGTCGTGGCAGCCGCGGTCACCGAGCTCGGCGCCGATGCGGGGGTGGCCTTCGACGGGGACGCGGACCGGGCCCTGTTCGCCGACGCCGACGGCGTCGTCATCGACGGCGACCAGGTCCTGACAGCCTGCGCGCTTTCCATGCAGGAGCGGGGTGCACTCGCCGGTGACACGGTGGTGGTGACGGTCATGAGCAACCTCGGGCTTCACCTGGCGCTGGACGCCGCGAGGCTCACCGTGCTCGAGACCCAGGTCGGCGACCGGTACGTGCTCGAGGAGATGCGTCGGAGCGGGGCCTCCCTCGGCGGGGAGCAGTCGGGCCACGTGATCTTCCTCGACCAGGCCACCACCGGGGACGGCCTCCTCACGGCGGTGCGGTTCCTCTCGCTGGCGGCCCGGCGCGGTCTGTCGGTTGGTGAGCTCGCGTCGGCGATGCAGCGGTTCCCCCAGGTCCTGGAGAGCGTCGCCGTCGAGGACCCCGCCGCCGCGGCGTCCTCCGCACCCGTGGCGGCGGCGGTCCGTGCCGCCGAGGAGGCTCTGGGGAAGCGGGGGCGAGTCCTGGTGCGTCCCTCCGGGACGGAGCCTGTGGTCAGGGTGATGGTCGAGGCCGAGACCGAGGACGAGGCTCGCTCCCACGCCGGGGCGATCGCCGCCGTCGTCCGCCTCCCCTGACCACCCGTTCGACAGGAGCTGCCTGCCTCCGATACCAGGGTCTCCCGGCCCTCTGCTCCTGTACCATGTTTCCCTCATGTGCGGGATCGTGGGCTACGTGGGTCCCGACGAGGCGCTCCCCATCATCCTCGAGGGGCTCCATCGTCTCGAATACCGCGGCTACGACTCGGCCGGGGTGGCGGTGCTCGACGGCGACCTGGCGGTGGTGAAGCGGGCCGGGAAGCTCGAGGCGCTGGAGAAGGAGCTCGCCGAGGGAGGCTCGCCCCCGGGCGGCACCGGGATGGGGCACACCAGGTGGGCCACGCACGGCCCACCCACGGACCGGAACGCGCACCCGCACGTCGACTGTCGTGGGCGGATCGCGGTGATCCACAACGGGATCATCGAGAACTTCCACGAGCTCCGGGAGCGCCTCGAGCTGAACGGCCACCCGCCGGCCTCCGACACGGACACGGAGGTCGTGGCCCACCTGGTCGAGGAAGCCATGCGGGGAGGGGCGGACCTGGCCGCCGCCGTCAGGGCGACGGTGGCCGAACTCGATGGGGCGTACGCGCTGGTGGTGCTCTCGGCCGATGAGCCGGACGTGATCGTCGGGGCGCGCGTCTCCTCGCCCATGGTCCTGGGCCTCGGCCGGGGTGAGAACATGCTGGCGTCCGATGCCCCCGCGCTCCTGCAGCGGACCCGCCGCATCGTGCCGCTGGCGGATGGGCAGATCGCCGAGATCCGGGCGGGAGCCGTGCGGATCACCGATCTCCTGGGGAACGAAGCGGAGGTGCGGCCGCTCGAGGTCGACTGGGACATGGGCCGGGCGGAGAAGGGGGGCTTCGACGACTTCATGCTCAAGGAGATCCACGAGCAGCCGACGGCGATCCGGGACACGATCCGGGGCCGGACCCGCGGCGGCGTCCACCGCCTGGACGAGCTGCGCATGAGCGAGGATGCCATCCGATCGGTGGAGAAGGTCTTCGTCGTCGCGTGCGGGACCGCCTTCCACGCCGGCCTGGTGGCGAAGTACGCGATCGAACACTGGACCAGGCTGCCGGTGGAGATCGAGATCGCCAGCGAGTTCCGGTACCGGGACCCCGTGCTGGATCGGAACACGCTGACGCTGGCCGTCTCGCAGTCGGGGGAGACCATCGACACGCTCGAGGCGCTCCGTCACGCCAAGGAGCAGGGCTCGTGGGCCGTCGCCATCACCAACACCGTCGGCTCCTCGGTGGCCCGCGAAGCCGATGCGGCGATGTACACCCACGCCGGCCCCGAGATCGGAGTGGCGGCCACCAAGACGTTCGTCACCCAGATGGTGGCGCTGGACCTGCTGGCTCTGTACCTGGCTCAGGTCCGCAGGACGATGTTCCCCGAGGAGATCGGCGGCGTCGTCGACCGCATGCTGGAGCTGCCCAGCCAGGTCCGTCGCGCGCTGGAGCTAGACGAGGCGATCCGCGAGGTCGCCGAGCGGTACCACACGGCTCGGGACTTCCTGTTCATCGGGCGGCACACGGGGTACCCGGCCGCCCTGGAAGGAGCGTTGAAGCTCAAGGAGATCTCCTACATCCACGCGGAGGGCTATCCGGCCGGGGAGCTCAAGCACGGGCCGATCGCGCTCGTAGAGCCGGGGATGCCCGTGGTCGCCGTGGCGACCGAGTGCCACGTCTACCCGAAGGTCCTCTCGAACATCCAGGAGGTCAAGGCGAGGGGAGCCGACGTCATCGCCATCGCCACCGAGGGCAACACGGAGATCGCCCGGTACGCGGATCACGTGCTGGAGGTTCCGGGCACGCCCGAGCTGCTCTCGCCGGTCGTGGTCTCGGTGCCGCTGCAGCTGCTGGCCTACCGGATCGCCAAGCTTCGGGATTGTGACGTGGATCAGCCCCGGAACCTCGCCAAGTCCGTCACCGTGGAGTGAGGGACCCTCGATGCGCATCGTCGGCGTCGGCGTCGACGTGGTGGAGATCGAGCGGGTGGAGCGCCTGCTCAGGATCCGGCGGTCGTTCCGCGAACGGGTGTTCACGCCGGCCGAGTCGTCCTATTGCGACGGGAAGGCCAGCCCGGCGCAGTGCTACGCGGCCCGGTGGGCGGCGCGGGAAGCCGGCCGCAAGGCGCTCGGCGGGGTCCGAGGGCTCCGGTGGCACGACATCAGCGTCGAAAGGGCCCGGTCGGGCGCGCCCCGGCTGGCCCTGACCGGCGCCGCCAAGTCGCGGGCCGACCAGCTCGGCGTGAGTGACGTCCTGGTCTCCTTCTCCCACGAGCGGTCGGTGGCGGTGGCCTTCTGCGTGGCCGTGGGGGCGTGACCCGATGCTGCCCGTCCTGACCGCGGCCGAGACCCGGGACCTGGATCGGGAGACTGAGGCGCGGGGCACTCCCGTGGCCGCCCTGATGGAGCGGGCCGGCCTGGCGGTGGCCCGGGCCGCGCTGGGCCTGGCCGGGGGCGGGTACGGCCGGCGGGCGGTCGTCGTGTGCGGGAAGGGCAACAACGGAGGAGACGGCCTGGTGGCGGCTCGACTCCTGGTCCGCTGGGGCATGGGCGTCGAGGTCTTCCTTCTGGCCGACACGGGGTCGCTCCGCGAGCCGGCCGCCCGGAACCTCGCCACGGCCCTGGACGACGGGATCCCGGTCCTTCCGTTCGATCGAGGACCGGCCCGACGAGGCCTCGACCGAGCCGACGTGGCCGTCGATGCCCTCTTCGGGATCGGCTTCCGGGGCATCGCCCAGGGGGCCGCCGCGGCCGCGATCGACGAGCTCAACGAGGGGGGAGCACCCGTGGTGGCCGTGGACATCCCCTCCGGCGTCGAGGGGGACACGGGGGCCGTGCATGGTCCGGCCGTGACCGCGGATGTCACCGTGACCTTTGGGGCTCCCAAGCTGGGGACGGTCCTCCACCCGGGGGCGGCCGCCGCCGGTGTCGTCGAGGTCGCCGACATCGGCTTCCCCCAGGCTCTCCTCACCGCCGACATCTGGCTTCCGGAGGCGGCCGATGTCCGGGCCCTGTGGCCGGCCCGGGGTCCCGAGACCCACAAGCGCCGCTCCGGGGTGGTCCTGGTCGTGTCGGGCTCGAGGCGGATGACGGGCGCTCCGAGGCTGGTCGCCGAGGGCGCGTCCCGAGCCGGCGCCGGCCTGGTCACCGTGGCTGCCCCCGCCGGCGCCCTGTCCCCGATCCAGTCCTCGCTGACCGAGGCGACCTTCCTTCCGCTTCCGGAGGGCCGGGAGGGATCGGCCTCCGCTGAAGCGTGGGAGAAGGTCGCCGGGCGGCTGGCCTCGGTCGACGCCGTGGCGGTGGGTCCCGGGCTGTCCACCGACGGGGAGACGCCCTCGTTCGTCCGGAGGTTGGTCCGGGAATCGCCCGTGCCCATGGTGATCGATGCCGACGCCATCAACGCGTTCGCCGGCCGAGCGGGCGATCTGGCCCGCCGCGAGGCCCCCGCCGTGCTCACCCCTCACACCGGGGAATTCGCCCGCCTCTTCGGGATGCCGGTGGGGGAGGTCGTGGAGGACCGGGTCGGCCTGGCCCGGAAGGGGGCGGCGGAGACGGGCTGCGTGATGCTGCTGAAAGGGTCGAGGTCGGTGATCGCATCGCCGGACGGCGACGTTCGGATCAACCCCACCGGGACCTCCGTGCTGGCCACGGGCGGGACGGGAGACGTGCTGACCGGAACGGTGGCCGCCCTGCTGGCGCGGGGGCTCTCGCCCCTGGACGCGGCGGCCGCGGGCGCCTACGTCCACGGCGCGGCGGGGCGGCTGGCCGGGGCCCGAGCTGGGGAGGGGACGGTCGCCGGCGACGTGGCCCGGGCGCTCCCCGAGGCCGTCCTCCAGTTGACGGAGGGTCGATGAGCCCGGCGTTCCGGCCGACCGCGGCCGAGGTGGACCTCGAGGCGATCCGACAGAACGTCCGGGCCCTGAAGCCGCGCGACGCCGAGCTGATGGCGGTGGTGAAGGCCGACGCCTACGGCCACGGGGACATCCCGGTGGCTCGGGCGGCCCTAGACGCCGGGGCCGCCCGGCTTGGCGTGGCCCTGGTCGAGGAGGGCATCCGACTGCGGGACGGGGGCATCGACGCACCGATCCTGGTCCTCAGCGAGTTTCCGCCGGGCTCCGAGCGAGACGCGCTGGCGGCCGGCCTCACGCCGACGTGCTACACGGACCGCGGCCTGGAGGCGCTGGCCGCCGCGGGGCGATCCGCCCGGGTCCACGTCAAGGTCGACACGGGGATGCACCGGGTCGGCCTCCCGCCCCAGCGGGCCCCGGCGTTCTGTGCGGCCGTCCGGAGCTCCGGGCTCGAGATCGAGGGCGTGTGGACGCACCTGGCCCGGTCCGAGGACCTCGGCGATCCCACCACCGAGGAGCAGCTGAAGCGCTTCGCCGAGACGATGGATGCCCTGCACGGCGCGGGGATACGGCCCCGGTACCGGCATGCCGCCAACTCGGGGGCGACGATCGCCCGGCCGGAGAGCCACCTCGATCTCGTTCGCGTCGGCGTGGCCATGTACGGGATCTCCCCCGGCCCCGAGCTCGATGGCAGGGTCGCCCTGCGGCCGGCCATGTCGCTCCGGTCGCGTGTCTCGTTCGTGCAGCGGCTGCCGGCCGGCGAGTCCGTGTCGTACGGGCACCGCTATCGGCTGGACCGGGAGTCGACCATCGCCACCGTGCCGATCGGCTACGCGGACGGCTACATGCGGAGCCTGTCGGACGTCGGCCTGGTCCTCATCGGCGGTCGGCGACGCGGAGTGGCCGGCACGGTGACGATGGATCAGATCATGGTCGACTGCCGCGACGACCCCGTCGCGGTAGGCGACGAGGTTGTCCTGTTCGGGCGGCAGGGAGACGAGGAGATCCGGGCCGAGGAGGTCGCGGGATGGGCCGGCACGATCGGCTACGAGGTCGTGTGCGCCGTGAGCGCCAGAGTTCCCAGGAAGCACCGTGGCTGAGCCGAAGCGCTCTCGCGTTCTGCAGACGGTGGCCTGGAGCGCGGGGACCGCAGCGGCGGTCGTGGCCGCCGGGATCGCTGCGGAGCGCCTGGCGGTCCGGCGCCTTCGAGCGCGTCGCGACCCCGAGGCGGGCGAGCCGCTGGGCACGTTGCCGCCGGAGGACCTGGGGCCGGTTCGCTCGTTCGACGGGACCGACCTGCGCGTTCGGGCGGCGGGTCCGCCCGGCGCTCCCGCTGTGGTGTTCCTCCACGGGATCACGCTCGACCTGACCACCTGGTACTACCAGTGGACGACGCTCTCCGACCGCTATCGCTGCGTCCTGTTCGACCAGCGTTCCCACGGCGGATCGGGACGGCCGCCGTCGGATGACTACTCGCTCCGGGCGATGGGGCGGGACCTGCGTGCGGTCATGGATGTCGCCGTGTCCGACGGACCCGCCGTGGTGGTCGGGCACAGCCTGGGCGGGATGGCCATCCTGGCGTTCGCCGACCTGTTCCCCGAGGAGCTCGGGAACCGTGTCGCCGGCGTGGTGCTTGCGGACACGGCGGCCTCCGACGTCCTGCGGGAGGTGTTCGGTGGCCTGGGTGCCCGGGTCGGGTGGGGCCTTCGCCGCTTGGGCACGCGGTACCGGTCGCGGATGGATTCCGCCGAGCGCCTCCAGCGAGCGGTCCGGCGGTTCGGGGCGGACCTCTCCTTCCTGGTGGCCCGGGCCACCAACTTCGGGCCGGACGCCTCGCCCTCCCAGATCGAGCACGTCACCCGGATCTCCACCGACGCGCCGGTGGAGGTGTGGGTCCAGACGCTCCAGGACGTCATGGAGATGGACCTGCGCCACGTCCTCGAGCACATCACGATCCCGTCGCTCGTGGTCGTCGGTGACCGGGACCTGGTCACGCCGAAGGCCAGCACTCACGCACTCCGGGCGGCGCTCCCCGACGCCCGCGCCGTCGTCATCACTCGGGCCGGGCACCTGTCGATGATGGAGCAGCACGAGCGCTTCAACGAGGTCCTGGAAGGGTTCCTGGCCGAGGTCATGCCGGCCGGGAAGCGCCGGCGCCGCCGGAAGGCATCGACCCGGACGTGATCACCCGGGTGCAGGGGATCCGGGTCGGCCACTGGACCGATCCGATCGGCAGGACCGGATGCACAGTGGTCCTGCCGCCCCCGGGAACCGTGGGATCGGGCGAGGTGCGCGGCGGGGCGCCCGGGACCCGCGAGACCGACCTCCTCCGCCCCGGGGCCATGGTGCGGGAGGTGAACGCGGTCCTGCTCACTGGAGGGAGCGCGTTCGGCCTGGCCGCGGCCGACGGCGTGGTCCGGTGGCTGGAGGAGCAGGGGATCGGGTTCGATACGGGGGTGGCCCGGGTCCCGATCGTTCCCGCCGCCGTGCTCTTCGACCTCGCGGTGGGCGACCCGGCGTCCCGTCCCGGCCCCCGGGCCGGTTACGCCGCCTGCGACGCTGCCACGGGCGACGTCCCAGAGGGCCGGGTCGGGGCCGGGACCGGGGCCACGGTGGGGCTCGATCGCGTCCCGGGAGGGATGGGCACCGCGAGCGCGGCGGAGGGCGGGATCACGGTCGGAGCCCTGGCCGCGGTGAACCCGTTCGGAGCCGTGGTGGACGACGACGGCCGGCCGATCGCCGGCCGGGTCCCGCCGCCCGATGCGGTCCCCGCTTGGCCCGGGGCCAACACGGTGCTGGCCGTGGTGGCCACGGACGCCGCCCTGTCGAAGGATCGGGCTCGGCTCCTGGCCGCGGCCGCCCACGGGGGGCTTGCCAGGGCGGTGAGTCCGGCGCATACAATGTGGGACGGGGACACCGTCTTCACGCTGGCCACAGGCACGATCGAGGCATCGCAGCCCCCGCTCGAGCGCATGGCCGGGGACGTGCTGGCCGAGGCCATCCGGCGGGCGGTGCATCCGGCCGACGCATGAGCACGAGGCTCGAGGAGCTCGCCACGGAGGCCGCAGCCTGCACGAAGTGCCGGCTGTCGGCCGGGCGCACCCAGGTCGTGTTCGCCGACGGCAATCCCCACGCCGACCTCATGTTCATCGGCGAGGGACCGGGCTACCACGAGGATGTCCAGGGGCTCCCCTTCGTCGGCGCCGCCGGCCAGCTCCTGAACAGGCTCCTCGGTGAGATCGGGATGAGGCGGGAGGACGTCCGGATAACCAACGTCGTCCTGTGCCGACCGCCGGGGAACCGCGACCCGCTGCCCGACGAGATCGAGGCGTGCAAGCCCTACCTCTTGGAGCACGTCGACCTGGTCGATCCCAAGGTCGTCTGCACGCTGGGCAACTTCGCCTCCCGGGTCATCCTGGAACGGCCCGTGGCCATCTCCAAGATCCGGGGTCAGCGGCAGGCGTGGCGAGGGCGCCTGGTGATCCCCACGTTCCATCCCGCGGCCGTCCTCCGGGGCGGCGGCGACGCCTCGAGGGTCATGCAGCAGGTCCGGGAGGACTTCGCCGCGCTCCGCGAGGCCCTCGAGGAGGTCCGGGTCGCCGGCGGCGAGCCCGTCACCGAGGAGCAGCTGGGGCTGTTCTGAGGCGTGCTGTGGGACCCGCCATCGACATCGTGACGAGGGCGCCGGACGAGACCCGCAAGGTCGCCGCCGCGCTCGCCGAGCTCCTCGTCCCCGGCGACGTGGTGAGCCTCACCGGCGATCTCGGCGCGGGGAAGACCACCTTCGTCCAGGGGGCATCGCGGGGACTCGGGGTGGAGGAGCAGGTGGCCTCGCCGACGTTCGTCCTGGTCCGAGAGTACCGTGGCGACGTGCCCGTGTACCACCTCGACGTGTACAGGCTGGAGCGGCTCCAGGAGGTGATCGACCTCGGGTTCGAGGACCTCCTCGACCCGGCCGGGGTGATCTTCGTGGAGTGGGGCGACGCGATCGAGGCGCTCCTTCCCGACCAGCATCTCAGGGTGGAGCTGCGCACGGAGGAGGATGAAACCCGGCGACTCTCGTTCTCCGGGCGAGGTGTGCGGTGGGCCGGTCGGTGGGAGCGGCTGGAGGGCGTCCTGAGCCCATGGAGGGCCGACGGATGAATCTGGGAGGATCGTAGCGTGCTGGTCCTGGCCATCGAGACGTCGACGCCCCAGACCTCGGTGGCGCTCGGCACCGAGCAGGGGGTGCTCGGTTCGGCCCTCCTGTCGTGGGGGAAGGGGCACTCGGAGATCGCGGTCCCGGCCATCGATCATCTCTTCGATTGGGCCGAGATTCGTCCCGGCCAGGTCGGCGGCGTAGCCGTGGGCCTGGGACCCGGCCTGTTCACCGGCCTCCGGGTGGGGGTGTCCACGGCTCGGGCCCTGGCCCAGGTGCTTCGGGTGCCGATCGTCGGGATCGGATCGCTGGACGCGCTGGCGTTCTCGGTGCGGTACTCGCGGTGGCGGATCGTCGCCGTGACCGACGGCAAGCGGGGCGAGGTCTTCTATGCCTCCTACCGGCCGGTCCCCGGCGGCGTGGCCAGGGAGACCGGGTACCTGGTCTGCCCTCCCGAGCGGCTCGCCGCGGAGCTCGAGGCCTCCGGTGAGGAGACCCTGCTCGTCGGCGGGGGCGCGTTGCTGTACCGCCGCCAGCTGGAGGACGGCGGCGGGGGACGGATGGAGTTCGCCTCGACGTCCCGGGCGTTCCCCGACGCGGAGTCGTTGCTCGAGCTGGCCTTGCCCCGGTTCCATCGGGAGGAGACATCGAGGCCGGACGAGGTGGTTCCCTTCTACGTGAGGAAGTCGGATGCGGAGATCGATTGGGGTCGAGCAGGCCGAGTCGCCTGAGATCGAGATCACCCGGATGCGCCGCCGGCATCTCCGGGGGATCATGGCCATCGAGCGGCAGGTCTACCCTCGGCCGTGGAGCCCCAGCCTGTTCGTCTCCGAGATGAGCTCAGGACGTAGCCGGTCGTACCTGGTGGCGCTCTCCGGGCGGGCCGTGGTCGGGTATGCGGGCCTGATCTCCTACGGGGATGAGGCCCACGTGACCACGATCGCCGTGGATCCCGTCCACCAGCGGCTGAAGATCGGCACCCGGCTCCTGTACGAGCTCGTCACGGTGGCGCTGGAGATGGGCGCGGGCGCCGTGTCGCTCGAGGTCCGGGTGACGAACTGGGGGGCCCAGCGGCTCTACGGACGCTTCGGCTTCCGGCCGGTGGGGGTTCGCAAGAACTACTACCAGGAGACCAGCGAGGACGCCCTGGTGATGTGGACAGACGACATCCGCACCAGCGACTACCACGAGCTCCTCGACAGGATCCTCGACGAGGTTCCGGAGGGCGTCCGGCCTCCGTGATGCCGCCGTGAGGGTCCTGGGCATCGAAACATCCTGCGACGAGACCGCTGTGGCGGTCGTCGAGGACGGCCGCAAGGTCCTTTCGAACGTGCTGGCCAGCCAGCACGAGATCCACGGGCGGTTCGGGGGAGTGGTCCCCGAGCTCGCCTCTCGTGCGCACCTGGAGCGCCTGAACCCCCTCATCGACGACGCGCTCG
>JBOGWD010000027.1:0-12437 GCA_050693275.1 Actinomycetota bacterium
GTGCCCGGGGTGGGATTCGAACCCACACGCCCCGAAGGGCAATCGCTCTTAAGGCGACCGCGGCTCCCAAGGTTTCGCCACCCGGGCCTCCTCAGGATACCCAGTGACCGCCCCAATGTTGCTACCGCTCCTCGATCCGGACCCGCTCGATGTAGACCGTCTCCTTGGGGGGGCCGGCCGAGGTCCCGATCGCCTCGATGGCCTTCACCGCGTCCTTCCCCTTCGTGACCCGGCCGAAGATCGTGTGGAGGCCGTTCAGGTGCCGGGGCTCGCCGGTGGTGATGAAGAACTGGCTGCCGTTCGTGTCCTCGCCGGAGTTGGCCATGGCCAGCAGGAACGGCTCGTTGAACTTCAGCTCGTCCACGATCTCGTCCTCGAACTCGTAGCCGGGGCCGCCCGAGCCGTCGCCGGCCGGGTCTCCGCCCTGGAGCACGAAGTCCGGGATGATCCGGTGGAACGTCAGCCCGTCTAAGAACCGCTCGCGGGCCAAGAACACGAAGTTGTTCACGGTGACCGGGGTCCGGTCAGCGAACAGCTCGAGCTGGATCGTCCCGCACGACGTATCCATCACGACCGTGTAGCTCTGCTCGGGGTCGATCTGTATCCTCGGTGGACCATCGAACATCGTCTTCTCCTCTCCAGCGCCCCGCGGCACGGTGGCGCCGCAGGCAACCGGCTTGTCGGGCGACGGCGAGGTCTCCGGGCCCGCTTGGGGCCGGTCGGGCTCCTCGCCGCCGAGGAACGCCACCGCGGCAACGCCGATCCCCCCCAGGGCCACGGCCCCGGCGGCAACGCCGGCGATCACCCGCTGGCGGCGCCGACGGCGTCGCTCCGCCGCCCGCCTCTCGGCGAGCTTCTGGAGCTGGCGACGCCTGGTCCTCCCACCCATCGCGGCGCGTAAGGTTACCGGGACTCCGTGGACCTGACCATCTCTATGGCCAGCCCATCGAGGACGTCCCGCTCGGACACCAGGCAGGCCTCGGCGCCCCACCGGTCCAGGATCTCCGCGAGGATGGAGCAGCCCGCCAAGATCACGTCCTCCCGCCCGGGCGCCATCACCGGCAGGGCCCGTCGCTCCGCCGTGGTCATCCCCGCCAGTCGGGCCAGCACCGAGGCCGCGGCGTCCCGGCTCAGCATGGTGCGGTGGATGGCCTCCGGGTCGTAACGATCGAGACCCAGGGCCAGGGCCTGCACGGTGGTGGTGGTCCCGGCCACGCCGACCAGGGTGGCGGCCCGCCGGGGCGGGATGTCCCGTTCGGCGTCGGCCAGGGCCTGGGCGGCGAGCCGGCGCATCACCGCCAGGTCGTCCGGGGTCGGAGGATCGGCCGGACCCACCCGCTCGGTGATCCGGACGCTCCCCACGTCGACCGAGACCGAGGCCTCCGGCGACTCGGTGCCCACCACCAGCTCCGTGCTGCCGCCACCGATGTCGAACACCAGGAACGGAGGCGGCGCCGCCAGGTCGGCGGTGGCTCCCAGGAAGGACAGCGCGGCCTCCCTCTCCCCCGACAGGATCTCGGGCGGCTGGCCGGCGATCCGGGTGACCTCGGTCTCAAGGAGCCGGCGGTCGGCCGCGTCCCGGACGGCGCTGGTGGCCCCGACCCGGATCCGTTCCGCGCCCAGGGCCCGAGCCAGCCGGACGTATCGCTGGAGCACGTCCGTGGTCCGACGCAGCGCCGGGGGGGCCAGCCGGCCGGTCCGGTCCACCCCCTGGCCGAGCCGGGTGATGACCATGTCGCGGGCCAGCTCGGCCACCTCGCCGCCGCCCGGCGCGGCCAAGAGGAGCCGGATCGAGTTCGTGCCCATATCCACTGCGGCCACCCGACCGGACCGGTCCTCCTCGCCGTGGACCGGCTCGACGCGCTCGGCCACCCACGCGCCCACGGGGTCGGCGCCGCCGGCCAGGTGGTTGGCGTAGTGGGCATGGAGGCACTTCACCCCCGCCGTGCTTCCGCCGACCCCGCCCCAGGCGGCGGCGGGAGGAACCCACCGCCCCCGCTCGGCGGCGTACTCGCCATGGGCCGCCTCGAGGGCGGACCCGAAGTCCGGGTCCTCCTTCGACCGAAGCTCCAGACGCTTGATCCAGCCGTCGGCCTCGACCCGGGCCACGGCCTTCACGGCCTGCGGACAGGTCAGCCAGTACAGCGTGGGGAAGGGCCGTCCCTCCCGGTCCAGCGGGTGGTTCCTGATCACCAGCGGGTGGCCGGGGCCGCATCGGGCCACCACGGAGAGGTCGGTCAGCGGGAGGCGGCCGAGCTGCTCGGTGACCAGCGCGAGGTCGGATCCTCGCAACTCCACCTGGGTGCAGAGCTAGCGACGCTTGTGGTCGATGGCGCGCCGGTAGTCGACCTGCCGCTCCTCGCTCTGGCGCATGAAGCGGCGAAGCTTCTGCTCGAACTCTGGATCAGATCCGCGGCGCAGCGGGCGTCGCTCGGGCTCCTGCAGGGCTTTGATCGAGAGGTCGATCTTGCCGTCGTCCTTGATCGAGACCACCTTGGCCTGGACCCGGTCGTTCTCCCGGAGGTGGTCCCGTACCTCTCGAACGTAGTTCCGGTCGATCTGGGAGACATGGATCAGGCCCACGGGACCGTCGTCGATCTGGATGAACGCCCCATAAGGGGTGATTCGCTGGACGGTCCCCTCAACGACCGCCCCGATCTCGAGCTCTGCGATCGAACCGCTCCTTTCACTCGGGGGCCCACGGACCCACTCGATGGGGACGCAACTATCCCATCAGGCTCCCCGAGCGTCAATACCGCCCCGGCTCAGCAGCGGGCGGGAGGGTTCCCCGAGGCGTCGGGGACCACGAAGCGGATCTCGCCCGGCCTGACCATCCCCAGGCACTCCCGGGCCAGCCGCTCCAGATGCTCCGGGTCGTGGAGGCGGGTGATCTCCTGCTCCAAGCCGGCCCGCTCGACCTCCAGGGCCTCGACCTGCCGCTCCAGCCGATCGATCTGGGAGCGCTGATCGAGGTACTGCCGGAGCACCCCGGCCGAGGCGATCCCGATCAACAGGACGATCAGGGCCAGGATCACCGCCCTCCCGGTCAACCGCAGCCGGGCGGCCCTGACCGCTCCGCTCCCGGCGCTCACCGGGCGAATCCCCGGAACGGAGCCCGGCCCGCGTATCGCGCCGTCTCTCCCAGCTCCTCCTCGATCCGCAGGAGCCTGTTGTACTTGGCCGTCCGCTCGCCGCGTGAAGGGGCCCCGGCCTTGATCTGGCCGGCGCCGGTGGCCACGGCCAGATCGGCGATCGTGGCGTCCTCCGTCTCCCCCGAGCGGTGGGAGATGATCCGGCCGAAGCCGGCCTCGGCCGCCCGGGTCACCACCTCCAGGGTCTCGGTCAGCGTGCCGACCTGGTTCGGCTTGACCAGGATGGCGTTGGCCGCCCCCTCCCTGGTCCCCCGGGCGAGCCGGTCGGGGTTGGTCACGAACAGGTCGTCGCCCACGATCTGGCACCGGCCGCCCAGCGAGTCGTTCACGGCCCGCCATCCGTCCCAGTCGTCCTCCGCCAGGGGATCCTCGATCGAGACGACCGGGAACGCGCCCAGGAGCTCGTCGAAGAACGCGGCCATGTCCACGGCGTCGCGCTCGGACCCCTCCAGCCGGTACCGGCCGTCGCCGAACAGCTCGCTGGCCGCGACATCGAGGGCCAGGGCGACCTCTCCCCCCGGCTCGAGCCCCGCGGATTCGATCGCCTCGACCAGGGCCTGGCACGCCGCCCGCGATCCCGGGAGGTCGGGGGCGAACCCGCCCTCGTCCCCCACGGCAGTGGCCAGCCCCGCGCCCGCGAGGTTCGCCTTCAGCGCGTGGAAGCACTCGACCCCCCACCGGAGGGCTTCGGAGAACGAGGCCGCCCCCAGCGGCACCAGCATGAACTCCTGCACGTCGAGCGCGTTGTCCGCGTGGGCGCCGCCGTTGATCACGTTGAGGAGGGGGACGGGGAGAAGATGGGCCCCCGGCCCGCCCAGGTACCGGTACAGGGGAAGGCCCAGCGAATCGGCGCCCGCGTGGGCCACGGCCAGAGAGACGGCCAGCGTGGCGTTGGCCCCCAGCCGCGACTTGTCGAGGGTGCCGTCGAGCTCCAGCACCACGCGGTCGACCTCCCGCTGATCGAGTGCGTCGACCGCGCCGACCAGGGCGGGCCCGATCTCCTCGGTGACGTTCCGACAGGCGGTCAGCACACCCTTTCCGCCGAAGCGCTTGGGGTCGCCGTCGCGGAGCTCCACGGCCTCGTGCTCGCCGGTCGACGCCCCCGAGGGGACGGCGGCCCGGCCCGCCGCGCGGTCCTCGAGGAGCACGTCGACCTCCACGGTGGGGTTCCCGCGTGAATCGAGGATCTCGCGGGCGAGGATGGCTTCGATGGCCGGCATCGGCGGGACGATTCTAGGACCGGCCCGGGTCGAACCGTGGATTTCCGGGTCAGCCGGCAGCATCGCGGAACCGCCGGACCAGCTCGTCCTCCGGCAGGTCGTCGAGCCCGACCCCCTCCGCCCTGGCCGCGTCCTCCATAGCCTCGAAGCGACCGACGAACTTCCGGGTCGTCGACCGGAGCGCGCTCTCCGCGTCCACCCCGAGCTTGCGGGACAGCGCGGTCACCGCGAACAGGACGTCGCCGACCTCCTCCTCCAGAGCGTCCTTGGCGGCCCCCTCCCGGTCCGCGCCCTCGTGCTCGGCGGCGGCAGCCTCGAGCTCCCCCAGCTCCTCCCGCACCTTCTCCACCGCCCCGGCCAGCTGGGCCCAATCGAAGCCGCGGCCGGCCGCGCGGCGCTGCACCTTCTGCGCGGCGATCAGCGAGGGGAGCGAGCCCGGCATCTCCGCGTCGATCGGCTTCGCCTCGCCCTCGGTGGCCTTGATCCGCTCCCAGTTCGCGTAGACCTGCTCGGGAGTGTCCGCCTCGACCTCCGCGAAGACGTGCGGGTGACGCCGGATCAGCTTCTCGACGGTGCGCTCGGCCACGTCATCGATGTCGAAGGCTCCCTCGTCCGAGGCCATCTGCGCATGGAACACCGCCTGCAGCAGCACGTCGCCGAGCTCGTCCCGCAGCCTCGCCGGATCGCCGTCCTCGATCGCGTCGAGGAGCTCGTAGGTCTCGTCGAGCAAGTGACGCCGGAAGCTGCGGTGCGTCTGGGCCTGGTCCCACGGGCAGCCGTCGGGGGCGCGGAGGCGGGCCACCACCCGGACCAGATCGAGCAGTCGGTCGCCGCCCCTGCCCGCCGGAACGGGGCCGGAGGGGACGTGATCGAGGGGGTCGGGGGTCCCTCGAAGGTCTGACGGCACAGGGCGATGCTAGCGGACGGGGGCCCTCAGGCGATCCCCCGGTCCAGCCGGGGCTCTCCCTCTCCGTCCACGACCACCGTCGGGGGTGCGTACCAGCGAACCTCGGCGTCGCCTCGCTGCCCGGCCCGACGCATGGCCTCCTCCGCGTTCCGGAGTAGGGCATCGGGGTCGAAGCCGTGATCGGGATAGAGCGCCATCCCGACGCACCCCTCGAGGCGGGCGTCCCGGCCGTCCGAGGCGAAGGGCTGCGCCAGGAGCGCGAGTACCTTCCGGGCCACGATCGCCGCGGCGCCGACGCTCTCCACGCCCGGCAGCAGCACCAGGAGACGGTCGGATCCTCCGGCGAGGACCTGGTCCGTGACCCGCAGACCGCCGATCAGCCGGAGCGTCACCTGCCGGAGCAGCGGGTCCGAGGGCTCACCGCCGTCCTCCCCCGCGATGTGGACCTGGAGGACCGCCAGGCGCTCGCCGTGTCGCTCGGCTTGAGCCATGGCCCGCTCGACCCGGTCCCGGGCGTCCTCGGCAGACCCCGTGGGGTCTCGGGGCGCCTCCCTGAGGATCCGGTCGTCGTCCATCGCCATGGGCCTTCGTTCACAGTCATCGGGCGGCGGCCGGAGAGACTTGAAGGGACGGGTCGGGCCCGCTCAGGGCTCGAGCTGGACGGACGGCGCCGGCGCAGGGGTCGAGCGCGTTCGCGCGATCACGGCCCCCGTCCGGTCGTCGAAGGTCCCGTACCTCGGATTCACCCGAATCTCGGCGGCCTCCACCCGTTCAAGGAGCCAATCGGTGAAGACGTCGCCCCGCACCTCCTCGAGGAGCGTCTCCCGGACCTCGTCGAAGGACTGCGTCTGCCGGTCGATGACCTGGAGCACGTGGAACCCGAAGTCGGTCTCCACGGGACCGCCGATCTCCCCCACCGGGATCCGCAGGGCCGCGCGGGCGAACGGCCCGACCAGATCGACCGCGCGCTGCGGGCCAAGATCACCGCCGTTCTGCGCCGAAGCGGTGTCCTCGGAGAACCGCCGGGCCAGGTCGGCGAAGCTCTGCGGCGTGGCCCGCTCCCGGATCCGCCTCGCCTCGCGCTCCGAGGACACCAGGATGTGGGCCACGTGCACCTCGGAGAACTCGAGGACCCTGTCCTCGTACCGCTGCCGCAGCTCGTCCTCGCCCACCCGTTCGGTGACGATGGCCTCGGCCACAAGCCTCCGCAGCAGCTGCTGCTCGAGGAGGTGTCGCACGTCACCCTCACCGGCTCCGGCCCGCCGGAGGATCCGGTCGAACTCGGCCTGACCCCCCAGCTCGGCCACCTGCCGCTGGAGCAGCTGGTCGAGCTCCGCCCGGTCGGCCTGGAGGTCCCGGAACTGCGCGTAGACCTCCACAAACTGCTGGTGGATCAGGAAGGTGAGGTACTGCCGGGCCACGTCCCTCCGCTGCTGCTCTCCCTGCTCATCTGTGGGGACCTGCTGGGCGAACCGTGGGTCGGCCAGCAGGAAGTCGAGCTCGCGCACGAACCGGTCCTCCTCGATGGTGCGGTCGTTGACCACGGCGGCCGCGGTGGTGAACAGGTTGCCGCACGATGTCAGCAGGACCAGGGCCGCGACGGAGACGGGAAGGCGGCGCACCGCGCGATTCTAGACGACGGCCTCGAGCTTCGACCGGACCCACGCCGCGAGGCCCGGACCGAGATCCGCCGGCTCCGGCCGGAGGTTCAGGGTCCGGGTGGTTCGGTGGTACGAGGCGGCCTCGGGGAGCGGCGCTCCCTCGGGGACGTCCACGGGTCGGAGCCGGACCTGCCCCCGGAACGTGCTGACCTCCTCGATCCCCCGGGCCGCGCACGCGATCCGCAGCCGGGCCAGCTCGACGAGGGTCCCGGCCTCACCCGGGAGCGGCCCGAAGCGATCCTCGGCCTCCGACCGGACGGCCTCGAGCTCCTCCTCGCTCGCGGCCGAGGCGATCCGCCGGTACAGCTCGAGCCGGAGGGACTCCTGGCCCAGGTAGTCCACCGGGAGGAAGGCCCGGACCGGAAGCTCGATCCGGATCTCCTTCTCCTCGGGGAGCGGCCGGCCCTTCAGCTCGGCCACCGACTCGGCCAGCAGCCGGGCGTAGGTGTCGAAGCCGACCGCGGCGATGTGGCCCGACTGCTCGGCGCCCAGGAGGTTCCCCGCTCCCCGGATCTCCAGGTCCCGCATGGCCACCTGGAACCCCGAGCCCAGGGCGGTGAGCCGGCTGATGGCGGCCAGTCGCTCGTGGGCCTCGGCGGACAGGTGCGCCTGGGCCGGGAAGAAGAGGTAGGCGAAGGCCCGCTCGGCCGACCGACCGACCCGGCCGCGGAGCTGATAGAGCTGGGACAGGCCCATGCGGTCGGCCCGGTCCACCACCAGCGTGTTGGCCGTTGGCACGTCGAGCCCGGACTCGACGATCGTGGTGCACACCAGCACGTCGGTCTCGCCGTTCCAGAACGCCAGCATGGCCTTCTCCAGGCGGGACTCCTCCATCTGCCCATGCGCCACGCCGACCCGGGCCTCGGGGATCCTCTGCTGGAGCGCCGCGGCGAACCTGTCGATCGACCGCACGTCGGCCCGAACCCAGAACGTCTGGCCGCCCCGGCGGAGCTCCCGGCGGACCGCGCCCAGGGCCACGTCCTCCTCGTACGGGCCGACGTAGGTGAGGACCGGCTGGCGATCCTCCGGCGGCGTGTCCACCACGCTGAGCTCACGGACGCCGGACAGGGCCATCTCGAGCGTCCGAGGGATCGGGGTGGCCGTCATCGTCAGCACGTCCACACTCACGCGGAGCCGCTTCATCCGCTCCTTGTGGGCCACCCCGAACCGCTGCTCCTCGTCCACCACCAACAGCCCCAGGTCCTTGAACCGCACGTCCGGCGACAGGAGGCGATGCGTGCCCACCACGACGTCCACCTTCCCCTCGGCGAGGTCGGCGATCACCCGCTGCTGCTCCTTCCGGGGCAGGAACCGCGACAGCATCTCCAGCCGGATCGGGAACGGCGCGTACCGCTCGCCGAACGTGACGAAGTGCTGCTCGGCCAGCAGCGTGGTGGGGACCAGGATGGCCACCTGCCTGCCGTCCATCACGGCCTTGAACGCGGCGCGGATGGCGATCTCGGTCTTGCCGTACCCGACGTCGCCGCACACGAGCCGGTCCATCGGCTCGGGCGACTCCATGGACCGCTTGACGTCAACAATCGCCGTGAGCTGGTCCCGGGTCTCCTCGTATGGGAAGGCGTCCTCGAGCTCCCGCTGCCACGTCGTGTCCGGCCCGAACGCGTGCCCGGAGGCGGCCATCCGGGCCGAGTACAGTCGTACCAGCTCGCCGGCCATGTCCCGGACGGCCCGACGGACCCGGGCCTTGGCCCTCGGCCAGTCGCTGCTCCCCAGCCGGTGGACGCGCGGCTGCTCGCCACCGACGTACCGGCTGACCACGTCGAGCTGGTCCGCCGGGACGTAGAGCTTGTCCCCGGCCGCGTACTCGAGCAGGAGGTAGTCGCGCTCGGCGCCGCCGATCCCCCGGCGCACCATGCCGAGGTACCGGCCTACCCCGTGGACCCGGTGCACGGCAAAGTCGCCCGGAGAGAGCTCGGCGGCGAACGCCCCGGCGGGGCGGCCGGTGACCCTCGGCGCGTCGTGGGCCCGCCGTCGCCGGCCGAACAGATCGTCCTCGCCGATGACGGCCACGCGCCCGCCGGCGAACACGAAGCCCTCCAGGAGGCCGGACTCCTCGGCGTGCTCGGGACGGCCCGCGCCGGCCCGGTCCAGGACCTCCAGCGCCCGCTCCAGCGATCCGCGCCCCGCCGCCGTCACCGCCAGCGCGAACCCGTCCCCCGCCAGGGCGGCGGCTCGCTCCGCCAGGCGCTCGCCGCGCAGCCCGCCCCAGCCGGAGACACCGAGGTCCTCCCCCTCGGCGAACTCGGTGATGTCGAGCCGTGCTCGCCCGCCGAGCGCCGTGGCCGGCCCGGCCACGGCCCCGGGGCCGCTCCAGCCGGTGGCCTCGGCCAGGGCCTCCGCCTCGCGCACGATGTCGTCGGCAAGGTCGAGCGTCCGGCGGGCCTGGGACACCACGATCCAGGCGCCGTCGGGAAGGAGATCCGCCAGGACCGGGAGGTGATCGAACAGCAGGGGCGCGCCCTGCTCCATCCCCTCGAAGAACTGCCCCTCCTCCAGCCTGGCCAGCACCTGGCGGAGATGGCCCTTCCGCCCCGGGACCGCGGCGCGGGCCCGCTCCCGGACCTCCTCGTCGGGGAGGAGCTCCCGGACCGGGCCGACCTCCACCCCCTCGACGGGCCGCTCGGTGATCTGCGTGGCCGGGGAGAACGATCGGACCCGCTCGACCTCGTCGCCCAGGAACTCGGCGCGGACCGGGCGAACGGCGTCCCCCGGAAAGACGTCCAGGATGCCCCCCCGAACGGCGAACTCACCCCGGTGGAGGACCAGGTCTGCCCGGACGTAGCCCATGGCCACCAGCCGCTCGGCCAGCCGGTCGGGAGCGATCTGCGCGCCGGGCCCGAGCCGTAGCGGGTCACGCAGGCCCAGGCTCGGCACCAGCCGCTGGAGGACCGCTGCCACCGGAGCGGCCACGACGAACGGTCCCCGGGCCCCGCGCAGCCGGCGGGCGCCCCCGGCCCGGCGGGCGGCCGTCTCGGGACCCGGGCTGATGCCCTCGACCGGCAGGGCCTCCCACGATGGGAAGAGCGCGACCCGCTCGGGGCCGAGGAAGGCCTCGGCGCCGGCGGCCAGGCGCTCGGCCTCCTTCGGCCCCGGCGCCACCGCCAGCACCGGGGCCTCCACGGCCACGGTCAGGGCGGCGGCCACGTAGGGGTGGCCGGGCGCCTCGGCCCGCCCCAGCCGGTACCCCGGCATGCCCAGCAGCGCCTGGAACGCCTCGCTCTCGACGAGCGGCTCGAGCAGCTTCTCCATCGCCATCACGTCACCCGCACAGCACGAAGAGCCCCGGGCCCGATCGGACCGGGGCATGTCACCTCGATTGTAGGGCCCACGACCGGCTTCAGGCGGGTCGCCCCGGCCGCCGATACTCGAGTCGATGCCTCGGACCATCCTCGTGCTTGCCGTCCTGGCCACCGCCCTCGTGGCGCCCGCCCCCGCCGGCGGCGTGCCCCATCCCCAGGCGCCGGGATGCGCGATCTTCCCCGACAACAACGTGTGGCACTCGAAGGTGGCCGGCCTGCCTGTCCACCGACGGAGCAAGCAGTGGATCCGGGCGATGGGCGGACGGAGCCAGCTCCTCCACCCGGACTTCGGGCCGTCGGACGACCCCGACCATCCGTACGGCATCGCCTACAACGTTGTGGACGGCGCCCACGAAAGGCACGCCGTGACCTTCTCCTACCCCGACGAGAGCGATCCCGGGCCCTATCCAGTCGGCCCCGCCACCCACGTCGAGCACGGGAGCGATCGGCACGCCCTCGTCGTCGAGAAGGACGCCTGCGTGCTCTACGAGATCTTCGACTTCGACTGGAACGGAGGCGATCCGCAGGGCGGCTCCGGGGCCGTGTGGGACCTGGGGTCGAACGCGCTCCGGCCACGGACCTGGACCTCGGCCGACGCGGCGGGGCTGCCGATCTTCGCCGGGCTGATCCGCCGGGACGAGGTGGAGGCCGGCGTCATCGATCACGCCATCCGGGTCACCGCCGAGGAGACCGATCGGAAGTTCGTCTGGCCCGCCCGCCATCAGGCCGGGGCGCGACGCGACCCGAAGCTGCCGCCGATGGGGGCGCGGTTCCGCCTGAAGAAGGGGTTCCCCATGGCCGGGTTCCACCCCGAGACGCGGGTGATCCTGCGGGCGATGAAGCGGTACGGGGTGATCGTGGCCGACAACGGCTCGAACTGGTTCTTCGGCGGCGCCGAGGACCAGGGATGGACCTCCGAGGTCCTCGACGAGATGAAGTCGATCCGTGCGGGCGCGTTCGTGGCCGTGGCCACCGGACGGCTGAAGGTCTCCGCGGACTCGGCCGCGGTCAAGCCGAAGTACGTCGGGATCCCGTAGCGGAGGTCCGAGGGTGGCGGCCGCGGGCGGCCATGACCTGGGACACCGCGACGAGCGTCGCCACGAGCAGCCCGGTCACCAGCACGGGGTACCCGGCCGCCGTGGCGGCCAGGACCGAGAGAGCGGCGCCCGGGACCAGCACGCGCCGGATCGACCGCTCCCGGTGGGGGCCCAGGTGCACGACCCACACGACGAGCAGGTACAGGGCCACGGGGACCGTGAACGTGGCCGCGGCGGCCCTGTAGGACAGGTGGGCGTGGCCGGTGACCCGGTCGACCGCCACCGCCAGCCCGGAGCCCACGGCGGCGGCTGAGGCGAACACGAACAGGTGTCCGTACCCCCACCGGAAGGCCCGGCGATTGGAGTCCAGCAGCCGCTCGGCGGGCTTGGCGAAGTACAACCACCACATCCCGAACACGGTCAGCAGGCCACCGCCCACTACCGCCACCAGGTCGAGGGATCCCTCCCCGG
The DNA here is from genome assembly GCA_050693275.1 of Actinomycetota bacterium. GTDB lineage: Bacteria > Actinomycetota > UBA4738 > UBA4738 > CALAEC01 > CALAEC01. The sequence continues at coordinate 11,769 of JBOGWD010000027.1, forward strand.
CATCCAGGGCGGACTGGATGGCCAGGGTGGCGGCCAGCACGGCCTCGCCCAGGACGATGATGGTGAACAGCCCGAATCGCTCCGCGATGTGGCGAGGGTGCCAGGTGGTGGGGGTGGCCCGTTCCGCCCACACGGGAACCAGCAGCTCGACCCCGGCCATGATCACGGCCCCGGCCAGGTACCACTCCCTGGGGACGGCCAGCACGCCCACCCAGCCCGCCTGGGCCGCGGTGACACCCCCGGCGAACCGGAGGGCGGTCCTCCGCCCGGCGGGGTTGGAGCGCGCGGCCCGCAGCCACTGCCCCACCAGCGCCACGCGCATCACGACGTACCCGAGCGTGACCACACCGAAGTCCCGATCGTCGAACGCCCGCGGTACGCCGGCCGCCAGGATCAGCGCGCCGGCGATCTGGACCAGCGTGGCCAGCCGGTAGGGCACGTCGTCCGAGTCATACGCGGAGGCGAACCACGTGAAGTTCATCCACGCCCACCAGATGGCGAAGAAGACCGACGCGTAGGCCACCGCCCCCTCGGCGACGTGGCCCTCGGACAGAGCGTGATGCAGGCGGTTCCCCGCCTGGGCCACGGCGACGACGAAGCAGAGATCGAAGAACAGCTCCAGCGGGGTGACGACGCGGTGCTCTTCGGTGGGATCGCGAGGGGCCATCG
>JBOGWD010000028.1:0-2122 GCA_050693275.1 Actinomycetota bacterium
GCGGGGTCAGGAACTCGGCGCCGCGAGCCCGCAGGGTCTCGTACGCGGCCCGGCAGTCCGGGACCCGGATGGTCATGGCGTGGGCCACGGTGTCGGGATCGCCCGGAGGAGCGAAGGTCACCGCTGGCTTGTCCGGTGTCGGCCCCCCGCCGGTGACCAGCAAGAGCCAGGTGCCCAGGAACGTCAGGACGACCGACGTACCGCCGTACTCACGGAACAGCTCGGTCCCCAGGACCTCCCGGTACCAGTCTCGCGAGCGCTCGGCGTCGCGGACTACCAGGATATGGGTCAACTCCATCTCCTCGGCCGGGAACTCAGCGCTCACGGCGGCAGCATCGCCGCATCCTCGCTCGCGGGCAAGTTCGTGACCGCCTACCTCCTCACTTGCCCGATCCTGAAGACCACGAACTCGGCCGGCCGCAGCGGGGCCACCCCGACCTCGACCACGAGGACGCCACGGTCGATGTCCCTCTGGGTCATCGTGTCCGCCCCGCACCGGACGAAGTAGGACTCCGGCGCCGCATGACCGGCAAAGCCGCCGTGCCGGGCCAGCTCGTCCAGGAACGCCTCGACCGTTCGCCGGACCAGGGTCCAGGTCGGCTCGTCGTTCGGCTCGAACACCACCCACTCGAGCCCGCGATGCAGGCTCTCCTCGACGAACAGGGTCAGGCGACGGACCGGGATGTACTTCCACTCCTCACCGCCCTCCCCTCCCCCGCCGACCGTGCGGGCCCCCCACGGCACGATCCCGTGGCCCGGCACCTCGCGGATGACGTTGATGCCGCGGCCGCGCAGGGTCGTCGCCGCCCTGTCGTTGATCGCCGAGGCCAGCCCGACCGCGCCTTGGAGCCGGGCCCCGGTCCCCGCGGCCACGGCCCACACGCCGCGCTCCCGATCGGTCCGCGCCAGCACCCCCGCCATGCTCGCCGACGGGCCGCACAGCCGCGTCGCCGACGGCCGGAGCGGGTCCGGGACCCTGAGCCGGGGCAGGTACACCGCGGCGTGCCCCGAGTCCACCGGGCGTCGAGGAAGAACGTCCGTCGGTCCCGGGCGTAGGCGGCACCCGCGGCCAGGGATCGGCCGCCGGAGAGGTCCGGCAGGCACAGCAGGCCGAGGTCGTCCGCGGCGTCGAGGGCGGCCAGAGCCCGGCGGATGCCGCGAGGGCCCCGGGTCCCCAGCCTGACGACCCAGGCCCGTCGCCCATCGTTGGCGAAGAACTGGCCGACGCCGAGAAAGAGCTCCTGGTCGGGCTGGGGGCCGCCGAAGACGCGCTGAAACTCGCTCAGGCTGGTGACGAGGACGGCCTGGTCCGTGGGGCCCTGGCCGGCCTCACCCGCCAGCCCCGCGGTGCTCGTCGACACTCCCTCGATGCGAGGGGCGATTGCGTGGGGCATCCACCCTCCCGGTCGCGGGGAGCGTACCGCACGACCGGGGGTGGTCCTTCACGCCGGAGGACGCGGAGCGCTTCGCCGTCCGCCACCCCGAGCTGCCCAGTCGTTGAGGTCTACCCCGGCCGGGGGTAGTGGAACTCCATCCGCTCGCAGTACAGATCGGCCGTCACTCGCTTGATCTGGTCCTTCGTGGCCTCGAATTTGTCGGGGGCGATCCGGAAGATCCCGAGGTTGAAGAGCTTGACCGCCGCAAACTCGTCCTTCTGGTTGGCGGCGAGGAACGCGAGGCGGCCGTTCCGCTCCTGCGAATCGTCGTTGTTTCCCTTGATGACGAAGTCCTCGTGCCAGTCGAGCCAGGACTGGGCGCCGGACTCAGACAGGGTCACCCGCAAGTTGGGGAACTCGACCTGCGACGGCGCCTTGACCATCTCTCGCGCGTCACCGATCTCGTCGAACAGGATGGCCTGTTTCACGGTGAAGGGATCGATCTTGCTCACCTTCGAGCAGTCGAGACCTTCGATGGTGAGCTTGAAGGCCGAGGGGACCCAGGTCTTCTGCTCCGACTTGCCGACGGCGCCGCCCACCTTCCCTGAGGCCCTGGAGAAACGCAGGGCCTCAGGCGAGATCTTCAGGCGAAGGTATGCGGCCTCCTTGGACGCAGCGTCACATCCAGGGATCGTTGTCTCCGTGATCAGGCCGTTGAAGAAATCGAGCTTGCTCGTGGCGTCCAG
>JBOGWD010000029.1:0-7232 GCA_050693275.1 Actinomycetota bacterium
ACCCGAACGGCGGGGCCATCGCCCTGGGGCACCCCCTCGGGGCCAGCGGGGCCAAGCTCATGACCACGCTGCTCCACGAGCTGGAGCGTCGCGGGGCCCGGTGGGGCCTCCAGACGATGTGCGAGGGGGGCGGCGAGGCCAACGCCACCGTGATCGAGCGGCTCTAGGAACCCCCGAGCTCCTCCAGACGGGCCGCCGCCTCCTCCAGGCGCCGCTCCGCTTCCTCGGCCTTCTCCGCCAGCCGCCGTCGCCGCCCGTCGGCTTGCTCGGCCTGTCTCCGGGCCCTGCCCACCTCGCGCTCCAGGTCGTCCGCGTGATGGGCGGCCTGGCCCGCCTCGCGCTCGGCGGTCCGAAGCTCCTCCCGGGCCGTGGCCAGCCTGGTGCGCCACTTCTCCGCGTCACGGGCGGCCCCGGTCACCGCGGGATCCGGGCGTTCGGCCGCGCCCTCCGCGCCCTGTCCCTCTCCCTCGACCACCTCGAACCCGCGGAGGATCTCGAAGCCGGCGGGCGGGGTGAGCTCCTTCGAAAGCCGGGCGGAGTCGACGGCCTCGGCGGCGTCCTCGTCGGCGGCGGCCGCCTCGAACGTGTTCGAGACGTCTCGGACGGCGGACACGGCGCCCCGGCCGGCCTCGGTCAGGATGTCGACGGCCCGGTCGGTGAGCACGCGCACCAGCCGGCGCCGCTCCGCGATGGCCCGCCCGAACGCCGGGGCGGCCAGTCCCGAGGCGGCCCTGCGCTGGGCCGTCCGAACCTCGCGGCCGGCGGCCAGGAGCTCCTCGAACGCGTCTCGATGCCTGCGAACCGTCTGGTTCACCGCCCACGCCGCCACCGTGGGACGGCGCAGCGCCTTCACGGCCTTGGCGGCGTCGCGGTCGGACAGGTCCTTGGCCAGGCGATCCCGGGCGGCCGTGAACTCCTCGGGCGGAAGGGCGAACAGCGCGTCGAGCTGGTCCTGGTGCGACGGCATGACGGTGCTAGCGTAGCCTCGGATGGACATGGTGCGCGTGGTGCTGGCGATCCTCATCGGGGGAGGCATCCTGGTCCTGGGCGTGTGGATACTCCGGGGCGTGGCCCTGTTCCGCCCTCGCCAGCGGGAGGCCGGTGCCGAGGACGTGGGCGACCTCGACGTGTTCTTCGTGTGCGGCGAGTGTGGCACCGAGTTCCGGGTCGAGAAGCTGGGCCAGCTCCAGGTCCCCCGTCACTGCGGCGAGGTCATGCGAGTGGAGCGCCGCCCGCCCTCCACTACTCCGAGTCGGTGATCTCCTCGGCCTTGTCCTTGAGCCGCCGGAAGTCCTTCCTGGGCCGGTCCCCCGGGACCAGGGAGTCGGTCGAGGCGAAGCCCCAGCCGCTGAACCGGACCCCCACTCGCCCGTAGACCCGCCTGAGGTCGCCTCCGCACCGAGGACACGGCCCGGGCGGCCCGGAGCCCATCCGCTGGACCTCCTCGGTCTCATGGCCGCAGGCCCGGCACCGGTACTCGTAGACCGGCACCTCTACCTCGTTTCCACAGTGTGGAAAACCATGGGGATAATTACACCGGTGTGATCAGCGCCACTGGGTGGCCAGGCCGAACCCCACGGCGATGGCCCCCAGGCCGCTCCACAGGTAGAGGTTCCGGGGTGCCCCGGGCAGGAGCTGATCGATCCCCAGGTAGTTCAGGACGATGACGGCCACACCGAGGAGGAGGATGGTCAGGATGGTGGCCCCCAGCCACGTCGGGCTGGGCTTGGGCTTCTTCTTCGGAGGCGGCTGGTACCGCCGACGCTTCGATTTGGACCTGGGCATGGGATCGAGCCTCGTTCCGGGAAACCTATGATAGCCACATGGAGGCACCGTCCCCCCGGATCACCGTGGCGGTGGCGGCCGCCGTTCTCGGCTTCCTGGCGGTGCTGGCGGCCCGACAGCCCCCCCTGGCCACGCGGGAGATCCGGCGCCTGGAGCTGGCCGATCTGATCCGGGCCGAGGACGCCCGGGTCCGCCGGATCCGGGCCGAGGTCCGGGAGATCCAGGCCGAGCTTGCGGGGCTCGGCACCAGCGGCGCCGAGGTCGAGCGGCTCCTGGGCGACGCCCGGGAGCTGGACGAGGTGGCCGGCTCCTCGCCACTGGAGGGTCCGGGGATCGTGGTGACGCTGGACGACAGCTCGTCGCGGCGATCGCCGACCGGCGACCCGAACGACCTCATCGTCCACGAGCGGGACATCCAGACCGTGGTCAACGCGCTCTGGGGGGCCGGAGCGGAGGCCGTGGCCATCGACGGCGAGCGGCTCACCAGCACGTCGGCCGTGCGGTGTGCCGGGAACACCCTCCTGCTCCACGGGACCCTGCACAGCCCGCCGTACCGTGTCGCCGGCATCGGAGACCCCGAACGCCTGGCATCGGGATTGCCCGGCCAGCCCGGCATGGACCGGCTGGCGGAATCCGTCGAGGCGTTCGGGCTCGGTCTGGACGTCGAGCCGGGCCCGGTGCGCGTGGGGAGCGGGGCGCCGTCCCGGTCCCTGGTGGCGGCCCGGCCGCGGGAAGGGCGCTGATGCTCGGCTGGCTTCGCCGCCGCCAGCCCCGCAACCCGGCGCTGGCGATCCTCTACTGGGCGGTGGCCACCCTGGTTGCCCTGGCCATCCTGTTCGTCCTGTTCTACTGGCTGGACAACTTCCTGCCCGGTCAGGGCATGTTCTGACTCTGCGGCGCGAGGCGGAACGTCGATTCGGCGGCGGCATCCACGGCCGCGCGGCTGAACGGCATCGGATGGTGCTCTCCTTTCGCCCACAGCTCGAGGAGGTCGGCGAAGTGGGGGCTGGCCGGGTGGCCGGACTGCCCCACGGTGTGGCTTCCCACCGAGGCGTCCCAGTCGGACGGATCGAGGATCCCGCGCCAGGACGGGACGACCACGGCATCGTAGGACCATCCCGGCTCGAACAGGCCCTGGTTGATGGTCTGCTCGTCCCCGCCCACCTCGACCTCGCCGGCCGTGAACAGCGGCGCCAGGTCGGGCACCCGGGCCAGCGCCCCGGCGAAGCGCGCCTTGTGCAGGGCTCCCCACCGCCACCCGGGCATGTCCTCGCCGAGCGCGCCTGCCAGCTCCTCCAGGGCGGCGTCGAGCGCCTGGAGGAGGACCTCGTCGCGAGCCTCGACGCCGTTCCGTCCGAACCATCGGGCGCTGGGGAAGGCCAGGAGGTTGGGAAGGACGAGGTGATGGAAGGCGTTGGTCCACTGCCGGCGGGCGTAGAAGTGCGTGAACAGGGCCTCGTCGCCCAGGACCGGCCGGAGGACCCCCGTGGCGATGTGCTTGACCCACACCTCGTACAGCGCGGCCGGGGCCGAGTCAGCCTCGAGCCGGCGATCCCACTCCGCCAGCAGGCTCAGGGCCTCCTTCTGCCGGTCGCTCCGAGGCTCGATGCGGAGGAGGTCGGGCACGATCCGCCGAGCCGACAGCGACAGGGTGTCTCGCTGGATGCGGGCGAACGAATCACGGTCGTGCGTGTCGCGCTCGGTGATCAGCTCGGCGATCCGCCGGGCCCGATACGGGGGAAGGAAGTCGCTGCCGAGGTGGTGGGGGTAGGCGTCGTCGTGGATCCTGTTGTTGGCCGTGCAGATGTACCCGCGCTCGGGGTTGAGCGAGCGGGGGAGCTCGTCGAAGGGGATCCAGCCGTCCCACTCGAAGCGGCTCGTCCAGCCGGGAACAGGCACGGACCCGTCGCCCTCCCGCCGCACGGGGTAGAGCCCCGTGGCCTGGTAGCCGATGTTCCCGTCCACGTCCGCGTAGACCATGTTCTGTCCGGGGCAGAGCCATCCCCGGACCGCGGCCCGGAACGCCTCCCAGCTGCCGGCCGCGTTGACCAGATGCAGGGTGGAGGGCTGGATCAGGTGCTCGGCGCCCACCCACCGAAGGGCATAGGTGTGACGGAGCTCGCCCTCCACGACGGTCGGCTCGCTCACCCCTACCATGTACGAGTCGATCAGGGGCCCGTGGCGGCTCTCCCGCACCTCGAGGATCTCCGGCTCGTCGCGGCCTCGCACGACGATCTCCTCGCGATGCACCCGGAGCGGCTCCCACGACCCCTCGAACTCCGCGGCGGCGCCATCCTCCGAGAGTCGTTCCACGTACAGGTCCTGGACGTCGGCCTCGGTGTTGGTGAATCCCCAGGCGACCCGGTCGTTATGTCCGATCACGACCCCGGGGCTGAACGGGAGCGACACGCCGGACACGTCTATGCCGGGACCGACCAGGTGGCATTCGAACCAGATCGAGGGGAGCTGGACCACGAGATGGGGGTCGTTGGCCAGCAGCGGCTTGCCGGTGAGGGTGCGGCTCCCGTCCACCACCCAGTTGTTCGATCCCTGTCCTGACGGCGGCAGGTGTGCATCCCGGAGCATGGCCAGGCGATCAGGGCCGCCCGCCGCCACCACCGCCTCCCCCTCCGGCTCGACCGGCGGAAAGAGCGTCCCGGCCACCTCCGCCCCCAGGCGTTCGGCGATCTCGCCTCGAAGCAGCTCGTTGTCCCAGTTCCGGGACAGGCCCCAGGCCATGAACGCGCTGGCCGAGGCGCCCACAACGGCCTCGTCGCCCTCGGGAATCTCCATGGGATCGAGTCCGAGGAAGCGATACTCGACCGGCGGGGCCTCCATGATCCCGGTCCAGGCCCTCACGCCTGACCAGAACGCCGTCGCCATCTCCCGGGACCGCTCGTCGTAGCCTGCCGCGGCCCGGCGCGCGGCTCGGTTCCATCCGACCGTGCGGGCGAACCGGTCGATCGGCAGGACCAGGTCCCCGAAGAGCTCGGCCAGCCGCCCGGCCCCCAGCCGAGACATGAGATCGATCTGGAAGAGGCGCTCGGAGGCGACCACGAAGCCCTGGGCGAACCACAGGTCGTGGAGGTCGCTCGCGTAGATGTGGGGAACGCCCCACCGGTCGCGGACGATCTCCACCGGAGAACCGAGCCCGGGGACCCGGACCTCGCCTTCGACCGGGGGGAGGGCCCGCCGCGAGGCCTCCCGGAGCGCCTGGAGGAGGTCGTTCACGGGCGACAACGGTATGACCGGGGGTCAGCCCCCGCAAGGCGGTTGTCGGTTCCCGTCGGACCGGCTCATAATCCGGTTCTCGGAAAGGAGCGGCGATGGCCGAGCGCGAGCGTCCCTGGCTGGAGTCCTACCCCTCAGACGTGCCGCACTCCCTGGCGCCATTTCCCGAGCGGCCGGTGTGGTCCCTGCTCGAGGAGAGCGCGCGGAAGTATCCCGACAGCCTGGCGGTGGTGTTCCCGGTCGCCCCGATGGCCAAGCGGCTCACCTACCGGCAGCTGAAGGAGGAGGCCGAGCGGTTCGCCGGCGCCATGGCGGCGTTGGGGGTGACGAAGGGTGACCGGGTGGGGCTGCTCTTGCCGAACTGCCCGCAGTTCGTGGTGGCCTGGTTCGGGCTCCAGCGACTCGGGGCGGTCCCTGTCGGCAACAACCCCCTGTACACGCAGCGGGAGCTCGGCCATCAGCTCAAGGACGCTGGGATCGAGATCCTGGTCGTCCTCGACGTCCTGTACCCGCTCGCCGCCGGGGTGAAGGACGACGCCGGGCTGAAGACGGTCATCGTCACCAAGGTCGGGGACTATCTCCGGTTCCCCATCAACCGCCTGGCCGGCGTGAAGCAGAAGCGAGAGGCACAACACGAGGGACGTCAGTGGCCTCCGGTGCCGGCCGATGCCCCCGTCACGTCGTGGTCCGATCTGATGAGCACGTCCCATCCGGAGCCTCCACCGCTCGAGGTCGACGCGGTCGAGGACGTCGCGGTGCTCTTGTACACTGGCGGCACCACCGGGCTGTCGAAGGGCGCCATGCTCACCCACCACAACCTGGTGTCGAACGCCCTCCAGACCGGCGCCTGGTTCTCGGACGTCAAGGATGGGGACGAGGCCATCATGGCGGTCCTCCCGTTCTTCCACTCCTACGGCCTGTCCGCGATCATGAACGTGGCGATCTCCAGGGCCATGAAGCTGATCCTGCTTCCTCGGTTCGAGCTGGAGCTGGCCCTCAAGGCCCTCGACAAGGAGAAGGCCACGCTGTTCCCGGGCGTCCCTCGCATCTACATCGCCATCAACGAGTCGGAGGAGACGAAGAAGTACGATCTCTCCTCGATCCGGGCGTGCTTCTCCGGGGCCGCCCCGCTCCCGGTGGCCGTGGCCGAGAAGTTCGAGGGGATCACCGGTGGGCGACTCGTGGAGGGCTATGGGCTCACCGAGACGTCGCCGGTGACCCACATCAATCCGATCTACGGGAAGCGCAAGTTCGGCTCGATCGGGCTGCCGATCCCGGACACCGACTGCAAGATCGTCGACCTCGACGACCCGGAGAAGGAGGTCCCGTCCGGCCAGGAGGGCGAGCTGTGCATCGCCGGCCCCCAGATCATGAAGGGGTACTGGAACCGGCCCGACGACACCTCGGACATGGTCCGGGTCCACAAGGATGGGATCCGGTGGCTCCACACCGGAGACGTCGCCACCGTTGACCAGGAGGGGTACTTCTCGATCGTCGATCGGAAGAAGGACATGATCATCGTGTCGGGATTCAACGTGTATCCGACCGAGGTGGAGCAGGTCCTGTACCGGCATCCGAAGATCCAGCAGGTCTGCGTGGTAGGGATCCCCGACGACAAGACCGGCGAGGCGGTGAAGGCGTTCGTCGTCCTCAAGGGCGGGGAGGCCGCCACCGAGCCGGAGATCCTGGAGTGGACCCGCGACGAGAAGCACGGCCTGACCGGATACCGGGCCCCCAAGCACGTGGAGTTCCGGGACGAGCTGCCGACCACGATGGTGGGGAAGGTGCTCCGCCGGGTGCTCCTGGAGGAGGAGAAGCAGAAGGCCGGAGCCTAGACGGTCGCGGGCGCGGAAGAGGGGCGGGGTCGAGCCCGCCCCTCTTCGTGTTTCCGTAGCCTACTCGGGCGGCGGCTGCTGTGGTGGCGGCGTCGGTGGCGGGGTTGGCGGCGGCGTTGCGGGCGGCGGCGTTGCGGGTGGTGGCGTTGCGGGTGGTGGCGTTGCGGGCGGTGGCGTTGCGGGCGGTGGCGTTGCGGGCGGAGGCGCGGCCGGGGGAGGCGCCGCCGGGGGAGGTGCCGCAGCGGGGGGGCCGAAACCCGATGCCGAACCCACCGCCGCGCGTCGCGGAGGCGGAGGTCCACCACCGCTCCCTGGGAGAACCAGGCGCAGCAGCCCGGTCAGGCCGGCCACGACGAATCCGCCCAGGGCGATCCAGAAGCC
>JBOGWD010000030.1:0-1154 GCA_050693275.1 Actinomycetota bacterium
CTCTGCCACTGAGCTACCCCGCCCGGAGACGAGTCTATACAGTGGAGCTGGAGGTGGGAATCGAACCCACGACCCCCGCCTTACCATGGCGGTGCTCTGCCGACTGAGCTACTCCAGCATCGGCCGAACAATGATACGGGCTTGCATAACGCTCCGACCAACGATCGCCGCGGCGCTGGTGGCGCTGGCGGCGTGTCGGCCGGCGCCCCCGGTGGAAGGCCTCCCCCGGGGAACGCTGGTGATCGAGGGCACCTCCGGCGAGGTGCGGGTTGAGGTCTCGATCGCCGAGACGCAGGAGGCCACGTCCCGGGGCCTGATGGGCGTGGAGGCGATGGATCCCGACGTCGGCATGGTGTTCCTCCAGGAGGACCCGGCCCGGACCTCGTTCTGGATGAAGGACACGCTGATCCCCCTGTCCATCGCGTTCTGGGGGCCCGACCGGCGGATCGCCACGATCCTCGACATGGAGCCGTGCCGGACCGACACGTGCCCGACCTACGATCCGGAGGTCGAGTGGGTCGGGGCGCTGGAGGTCAACCAGGGCTTCTTCGAGGAGCGCGGCATCGAGGAGGGCGCTCCCGTCCGTCTGGAGCGGTGAGGCTCAGGCGGTCGCGGCCTCCGTTCAGCAGGACCCCATGGCCAGGGTCCGCAGGACGACCAAGGCCCGAACGGACCGCTCGGGTGGCCGACCTCGCTGAGTCCCCGCTGAGCCAGAAATCGTCCTTGTGCGTTAGGGAAACTCCGCCGGTCGAGTGATGCCCGAAGGGAGGCGGACGAGCCAGCATTGAAGGAGACGCATGATCGAGGCCATCTTGATCTCTGTCATCATGTTCGGCACCTTTGCGATGGGGTGGCTGGCGCATCCCTTCCCGCCCGATCCACATCCTCCCAATTCAGACTGCTGTATCGGCATCCCAGATATCCCGGATACTCCCGAGGAGCTTCTCCGCCTCTCAGAGAGAAAGCTGTGAGTGGAAAGACAGATGTCCCGAGACATCTGTCAACGATGTCCCGAGACACGACACTGGCTGGTGGGGGGAGGAGGATTCGAACCTCCGTAGGCTACGCCGGCGATTTTACAGACCGCTCCCTTTGGCCGCTCGGGCATCCCCCCGGACGCTCCTCTAGGATACCGCCCGTGGCCAAGGGTTCGT
>JBOGWD010000031.1:0-1907 GCA_050693275.1 Actinomycetota bacterium
GGCGTCCAGTGCCAGGGCGGGGTGACAGCACGTGAAGATCAGCCGAAGTCGGTCGTCGGGGATCGTCGTCGGGCTCCTCGGTTCCTCCGGGATCGCTCTGAGCGCCTCGAGGCGTTCCAGCGCGTCCTGCTTCTGGGCCAGGCGCCTTTGCCGGCGGATCCGGTCGATGGCCCGGTTCCGGGCCGTTGTGGTGATCCACGCGCCGGGATTGTCCGGCAGCCCGTCCCGGGGCCACCGTTCCAGGGCGATGACGAACGCCTCCTGGACGGCCTCCTCGGCCAGGTCGAAGTCGCCCAGCACCCGGATGAGCGTCGCCACCGCCCGTCCGGACTCATCACGGAACAGGCGTGTGGCGGCGCTCCGGGCGTTGGCCTCGGCTCCGACGGCCTGGCTCCTCTCCGCTACTGGGCCGGCGCCTCGAACTCCTGGACCGGGCGAACCTCGATCGTGCCGAGCTTCGACCCCGGGCACTTCGCCGCCCACTCGACGGCCTCGGCCTCGTCCTTGGCCTCGATCAGGTAGAACCCGCCGAGCTGCTCCTTGGTCTCCGCGAACGGACCGTCGCTCACCGACACCTTCCCGTCCGCCATCCGGACCGACTTTCCGGTGGCGGTCGGCTGGAGCGCCTCGCCGGCGAGCTTCGCGCCGGCCTTCTGAAGCTCACCCTCGTAGCCCCACCACTCGGCCATGACGGCGTCGACGGTCTCCTGCGGCGCGTCCGCAAGCCCCGACTCCTCCCCGTAGATCAGGATGGCGTACTTCATCCGACCTCCTTCCCTCTCGGCGGCGCCGCTCGCCGCCCTTCACCAGTACGACGAACGGCCCGGCCCGGATTCGACACCTAGCGCTGCGGCGGACCGGAGCCGACCGGCCGGACCTCGATCGCCCCGAACGGCGCGCTGGGGATCTTCGCGGCGATCTGGATGGCCTGGTCGAGGTCCGCCGCCTCCACGATGTAGAACCCGGCCAGCTGCTCCTTGGTCTCCGCGAACGGGCCGTCCGTGGTGACCACGTCCCCGCCGGGACCACCCTCCACCCGGACGGTCGTGGCCGTGTCGATCGCCTGGAGCTCCTCGCCCCCGGCGATCTGGCCGGCGAACTCCTGGGCGAACTTCCCGTACAGCTCGTACATGTGCTCGACGGCCTCGGCGGGCGCCTGCCCCCTGGCCGACTCGTCCGTATAGATCAGCAGCGCGTACTTCATGACCCCTCCTCGCCTCCGGGCGGCGCTCCTCGCCGCCTCCACCCTAGCGACGAACGGGCGGAGGCGATATCGACCAGCAGAGTAAGCACGAGTCCTTGCACCGCTGCGCGCGGCCCGGTAGGTTTTCGCCCCGAGTCCGGACGGGAGGGGAGGACGGGAATGTCGTTCGACACGCTCGGTGATCTGAACTGGCTGGCAGTGCTGGTGGCCACGCTGGCCTACTTCTTCCTCGGAGCGATCTGGTACGCGCAGGCGGTGTTCGGGAAGGCGTGGATGAAGGCCGGCGGGATCACCATCCCGGAGGACCAGCGGCCCGGAGCGACCTTCTACATCGTCCCCCTGATCTCGAACTTTCTGCTGGTGCTGGCCACGGCCATGATCGCCCTGTCGACGGGATCGACGACGGTTGGCGACGCCATCGTCCTGGGCCTGGTGGTGGGCATCGGCTACGCGGCCTCCCTGAGCCTCCTCGGTTCGCTCTTCGGGAACAATCCCCAGCCGGGCGTCTTCTTCTTCATCACCGCCGGCTATCACCTCGTGGGGCTGGTCATCGCGGCCCTGATCCTGACGCTCTGGGACTGATATGAGGCGGCCGGTCAAGGGCCGTCAGGGCGGCGCTCGTTCGGGCTGAGGAGACGGCGGACGGGCAGATCGCAGCGGCGATCGACCACTCTGATGTCCGCGGATCGGAACCGCACATCGT
>JBOGWD010000032.1:0-1302 GCA_050693275.1 Actinomycetota bacterium
CGAACGTGCAGACGATGTCCTCCCCGGCATCGAGGTCGATGGTGGCGGTCCGGGTCCCCAGGTCCCAGGTGGTGCCGGTATCGGGATCGACGCACGACAGGTCCGTCAGCTGCCATCCCGGGGGATCGGCGTCCTCGGCCACCGTGTACGTCCCGGGCAACAGCCCGGTGAACGTCCGCGTATTCGACAGAGCCCCGTCGGCGTCGTCGTCCAGGGTGAAGGTGGCCGGGGACAGCCCGGTGGTGGTGTAGGAGAAGTCCTGGGGGTCATTGGGGAGGGCGTCCTTGACGATGGTGATGGAGCCCTCCTCGGTGTTGGTGAAGGTGCAGGTGACGGCTTCCCCGGGGTCGAGCCCGATGGTGGCGGTCCGGCTCGTGTCCGAGGTGTTCGTCCCGCCGCCGGTGCAGGTGATGTCGGTGAGCTGCCACCCAGCCGGATCGGGGTCCTCGGCCACCGTGTACGTCCCGGGCAGCAGCCCGGTGAACGTCCGGGTGTTGGACAGGGTGGGGTCGGCGTCGTCGTCCAGGGTGAAGGTGGCCGGGGACAGGCCCCCGGTGGTGGTGTAGGAGAAGTCCTGGGGGTCATTGGGGAGGGCGTCCTTGACCACGGTGATGGAGCCCTCTTGAGTGTTCTCGAACGTGCACGTCACCGTCTCCCCGGGGTCGAGCCCGATGGTGGCGGTCCGCCCGGCGTCCGAGGTGTCCCCTCCGCCTCCCAGGCAGGCGATTTCGGTGAGCTGCCACCCGGAGGGATCGGCGTCCTCGGCCACCGTGTACGTCCCGGGGAGGAGGTCCGTGAACACCCGCTGGTTCGATCCCACTCCGTCGTCGTCCAGGCTGAAGGTGGCCGGGGACAGGCCCCCGGTGGTGGAGAACCCGAAGTCCTGGGGGTCGTCGTCCACGGCGTCCTTGACGACGGTGATGGAGCCCTCCTCGGTGTTCTCGAACGTGCACGTCACCGCCTCCCCGGGATCGAGGCCGATGGTGGCGGTCTGGCCGGCGTCGGAGGTGTTCCCCCCGCCCCCGGTGCAGTCCAGGTCGGTCAGCGCCCACCCGGGGGGATCGGCGCCCTCGGTGACGCCGTACGTCCCGGGGAGCAGGCCGGTGAACGTCCGGGTGTTGGACAGCGTTCCGTCGGCGTCGTCGTCCAGGCTGAACGTGGCCGGGGACAGGCCCCCGGTGGTGGAGAACCCGAAGTCCTGGGGGTCGTCGGGGAGGGCGTCTTTCACGATGGTGATGGACCCCTCCTCGGTGTTCTCGAAGGTGCAGGTCACCGTCTCCCCGGGGCTCAGGCCGATGGCCG
>JBOGWD010000033.1:0-4058 GCA_050693275.1 Actinomycetota bacterium
TCCCGCTGGTGATCGTCAGCCTGTGGGTGACCGGGCTCCTGGTTCCCGACGACCGCATCCAGAGCTTCGCCGACAAGCTGAGCGCGATGGCGCCGAAGAGCATCGGCGTCGACGAGGCCGTCCGACAAGTGGCAAGGAAGGGGACCAGCCTGGGAGCCCTGGCCGCGGTGCTGGCGCTCTGGCCGGCCAGCGCCTACGGGTCCGGCCTGGCCCACGGGTTCGAGCACGTGACCCCGAACCCCGATCGAGGCCGCTCGGGGTTTATGGGCCGGGGTCTGCTCGTCCTGGTCATCCTCCCCTTGTTCATCCTGGGGAGCGTGCTGGCGTCGTTCGTGGGGACCACGGTGCTGGGGGACGCGCTGGTGGGAAGGATCCTCGGCCTGGTGTTGGCCCTGGTGGCAGCGTTCCTCATGGCCGCTGTCGTCATCGTGCTCATCTACCGGGTCTTCCCCACGGAACGCTTGCCGTGGAAGGCGGTGCTGAAGGGGACGGCCTTTACCGCGGCCGGGATCTCGCTCCTGTCGCTCCTGCTGGTGCTGTTCCTGAGCCTGGGGCTGACTTCGAGCAAAGCTACGCCACGAGTGGGATGGCCGCCGTCGTGTTCCTCGCGGGGTGGCTCTATCTCTCGAACGTCCTGCTGCTGGTCGGCTACAAGATCGCCCTGGAGGCCGATCCGAGCAGCCGAGAGAGAGCGCCCGCCGGATAGTGGGCGTCGGGACGTAGCGCGTGGTCGCGCGCGGAGCAGGAGCCCGCCGCCTGGGCGGCGGGCTCCTGCCCGACGGATCTCGCTAGGAACCGAGTTCCGCGCACATGACGTGCACGCCGATCGAGTCGTTGTTCCCGAGCGCGGTCACGGACCACCCGTCGTTGGTGATGGTGAAACTGCTGCTGAAGATGTGTGTGCCCTGGTCCACGGCGACCACGCCGCCGCCGGTGGCGACCTCACCGGCGAGGCAGCTCGCGGTCACCGTGGTCTGGCCGTCGACCACCCCGCCGTTGGACCGACGAGCGAGAGAGACCACTCCCGGGGACCCCTGCGGCCCCTCGGGTCCGGTCGCTCCCGCAGGTCCTGCGGGCCCCTGCGGCCCCTGCGGGCCCTGCGGCCCCACGATGTTCCACTCGGTGAGCGACTCGTTGACCATGCACAGCGACGGGTCGTCCACGATCCTGACGGCACCCTTCTTGGATATGCAGCCGTGGATCGTGTTGCCGTCGTCGTGTGTGGCCAAAGCGACGCCTCCGGTCAGCAACGCGACCGTCATCGTGGTTGCCATCGCCACCGACGGTATCGATCTGGGCTTCATGGCGTCACCTCTCTATGCCTGCGCGGCCGCGATCAACTGGCAGGTGGCCTCGGCGGGATTGGGAGGGCCGGGTGGCCACGTTCCAGCGACGAAGATGGGCTGGCCGGATCCCAGATCGATGACCAGCCGCCCGCGGTCCATCCGCTTGATCGAGGTCCCCTCCACGCTGGCCCCGAACGCGAGCCCGGTAACGGTCATGGTGTTCTCCACGAAATCCAGTTCGATCGTGAAGGCGTGATGGAACCGAACGATCGTTCCGTTGCTGGCGACGGCATCACCGGTGAGGTTCGTGTGGATCTTCTGCCGATCACCGAAGTCCTGGATCGTCTCCCGGCCTTCCAGAGCGACATCGAAGCTGAAGTCGAAGTCCCCGAAGTCCCCACAGTCCACATGGTCGAAGAACGCGATGTCGTTCCTCACGATCGTGGGCCCCGCCGCGACGGCTGGCCCCGCCACCACCATCGCTGCCAGCGCCGCTCCCGTGAGCGCCGTGATCCGTCGAAGCATCCCAGCCTCCTTCCGCTCGCTTGTGCTGACCGTGGTATCTCCCATCCTCCTTTCGGCCGGTGCCGGCGTCCATCCTCGGAGGCAGTCGCTGCAGGACGGCTGCAGGGTGGCTGCACGGCGCCGCAAGCGAAGGGACGTATGTCCGGTCTGCGGGGATTCGTCTGAGGATCTGACTCTTCCCTCCAGGCTGGACGTTCCGCTACCGTTGGGCCGTGGAGTTCCGCATGCTCGGGCCGCTCGAGGTGACCGAGCGGGGACGGCTCGTCCCGCTGGGGGGTTCGAAGCAGCGAGCGATCCTGGGCCACCTCCTGATCCAGGCCAACCAGGTGGTCTCGACGGACCGACTGATCGACGAGGTCTGGGGGGAGGAATCACCCGAAGCGGCTCGCAAGTCTCTCCAGGCGTACGTGTCTCGTCTCAAGAAGTCGCTCGCGGACGAGTCCCGGATCGAGAGCCGCTCGTCTGGATACGTGCTCCACGCCGACCCCGACGAGGTGGACGCGCAGCGCTTCGAGATCCTGCTCCGTGAAGCCCGTGGCGCCGCCGACGGGGATCCGGAGGCGGCTCTGGAGAAGGTCACGGAGGCGTTGGGTCTGTGGAGAGGCCCGCCACTCGTCGACCTGGCCGAGGAGCCGTCGCTGCGAGGAGAGAGGGCACGGCTCGAGGAGATGCGGATGCAGGCCGTCGAGCAGCGCATCTCGTGCCAGCTCGCGCTGGGCCATCACGCCGAGGTGATCGGTGAGCTTCAGGCTGAGGTCGAGCGGCACCCCCTTCGCGAGCGGCTGTGGGGTCACCTCATGGTGGCGTTGTACCGGGCCGGGAGGCAGGGGGAAGCGCTGGACGCCTTTCAGCGGGCCCGGCATGTGCTGGCCACGGAGCTGGGGATCGATCCGTCGGCCGAGCTTCGCGAGCTGCAGGCGCGGATCCTCCGCCAGGACCTCGCGCCGGAGCCCGAGGGCACCCGCCTCCGTGGCTATCGGATCCTCGAGCAGATCGGCGAGGGGGGATTCGGGGTCGTCTACCGCGCCGACCAGCCCCACGTGGGGCGAGAGGTCGCCGTGAAGGTCATCCGGCCGGAGCTGGCGAACGACCCCGAATTCATCCGCAGGTTCGAGGCCGAGGCCCAGATGGTCGCGCGCCTCGAGCACCCGCACATCGTCCCCCTCTACGACTACTGGAGAGAGCCGGATGCCGCGTACCTGGTGATGCGCTGGCTCAGGGGGGGCAGCCTACGAGGCAAGCTCGCCGGTCGGCCGCTGGAGCCGGACGAGGCGGCGGGGCTCGTGGACCAGGTGGCCTCGGCCCTGACGGCAGCCCACCGGCAGGGCGTGGTCCACCGAGATGTGAAGCCAGGAAACATCCTCCTCGATGAGGAAGGCAACGCCTATCTCTCCGATTTCGGGATCGCCCGCGACGTGATCGCCGCCGAACAGGTCGTGCCCACAAGCCCGGATACGACCGGCTACCTCTCCCCCGAGCAGATCCGGGGGGAGCCGACCACCTCCCGCTCCGACATCTACGGCCTCGGTGTCATTATCTACGAGGCGCTGACCGGCCATCACCCCTTTCCCGACGCGCCGGCCGACGAGCTGAAGCGGCTGCACCTGGAGAGGCGACTGCCCAGCGTGCGAGACCAGCGGGACGTGCCCGCGGCCGTCGATGAGGTGATCGAGCGGGCCACGGCCAAGGACCCGGCCGAACGCTTCGCGGACGCCGCCGCGCTGGCATCGGCCCTGCGCCGGGCCCTCGGTGAGGCCCGGGCCCCGGTGTCCGCGCCCGACATCCCCAACCCCTACAAGGGCCTGCGGCCCTTCCAGGAGGCGGACGCCGCCGACTTCTTCGGGCGGGAAGCCCTCACGGACCGTCTGCTGAGCCGGCTGGCGGAGCCCGAGCCCGGGTTCCTGGCGGTGGTGGGGCCCTCGGGGAGCGGCAAGTCCTCGGTCGTGCGGGCGGGCCTGATCCCGGCGTTGCGCCGCGGTGGTGTCCAGGGCTCCGAGAGCTGGTTCGTGGCGGAGATGCGTCCCGGCGCCGACCCCATTCGAGAGCTGGAGACCGCGCTGACGCGGATCGCGGTGGAGCCACCGTTCGGCCTCCTCGACCAGCTTGAGCGCGAAGAGGGTGGGCTTCTCAGGGCGGTGGGGTTGGTTCTCCCCGTCGCGTCGAAGGTTCTGCTGTTCGTGGACCAGTTCGAGGAGGTGTTCACGCTCGTTGCGGACGAGGGCCGGCGTCGCCACTTCCTGGCGAGTC
>JBOGWD010000034.1:0-2067 GCA_050693275.1 Actinomycetota bacterium
ACCGAGCTGTAGAAGCCCCGGACGGACACCGAGCCGGCCACCTGCTTGAAGGCCACCTCCCACTCGTGCACGGCCTCGTCGACCGACACGAAGATCTCCCGGGCCCGGCGGAACACCGGGTAGAACGCGTAGACGACCTCCTCGGTCATGAGCCCTCCTCCACATGATCCCCCACCACGTCGGCCACCGCGCGGATGAAGTCGGGGTCGGCGTTCATGGACCGGGTCCGGACCAGCCGGACCCCGGCCTCGCGGGCCGCGGCCGCGGCCTCGATGTCCACGTCGTACAGCACCTCGAGGTGGTCGGCGGTGAACCCGCACGGGCACGACACCACCGCGGTGTGGCCGTCGGCGGCGGCCTTGGCCACGACCTCCTCCAGCGACGGGCCCAGCCACGGCTCGGGGGTCCGGCCGGCCGACTGCCACGCCGTGGTCCAGCGCTCCAGGCCGAGCCGCTCGGCCACGGCCTGGGCGGTGCCCCGCACCTGGTCGGGGTAGGGGTCGCCCTCGTCCGCGATGCGCGCGGGGAGGCTGTGGGCCGAGAAGATCACAACGTCGTTCGACCGCTCCGCCTCGGTGAGCGCCGCTCGAGCCGCGGCCACCCTGTCGGACAGCACCTCGACGAAGGAGGGATGGACGTTCCAGGACTCGATCACGTGGATCCGCAGCCTGTTCGGGTTGGCCCGGCGGACCCGGTCCACGTAGCCGCCGATCGACATCCGGGCGAAGTGCGGGGCCATGACGATGCCGAATGCCTCGCGGATCCCCTCGGCCTCCATCCCGGCCACGGTCTCGTGGACGAACGGCGGAGAGTGCTTGTACCCGACGAACGCCCTCCACCGTCGCCTCCCGCGGGCGTTCAGCTCGGCCTCCAGGCCGGCGGCCTGCTCCCGGGTGATCCGGTCGAGAGGGAAGGTGTTGCCGATGGCCTCGTACCGCCCCTTCAGCTCCTCGACCAGCTCCGGGGCCGGGGGCCGTCCCCCCCGGATGTCGGTGTAGTACCGCTCCACGTCCTCCGGCCCCGCCGCGGTCCCGTAGGCCATCACCAGGAGCCCGGCGGCCTCTGTCATCTCGCCGTCCGCTCGTGCACCAGGTCGACCAGGCGAGACAGGTGCCCGGGGGGCGTCTCCGGGAGCACCCCGTGGCCCAGGTTGAACACGTGCCCCGGGAGCCCCCCGGCGCGCCCGAGCACTGCGTTCGCCTTGCGCTCCACCACCTCCCACGGCCCCAAGAGGGCGGCCGGGTCGAGGTTCCCCTGGATGCCCGCGTCATGGCCCACGCGGTCCCAGGCCGCGTCGAGCGGGGTCCGCCAGTCCACCCCCACCACGTCGGCCCCGGCCTCTCGCATGGCCCCGAGGAGCTCGCCGGTCCCGGTCCCGAAGTGGATCAGGGGCACCCCGGCATCCCCGAGGCCCCCCAGGATCCGCCGGGACCACGGCAGGACGTGTTCCCGGTAGTCGTCGGGGTCGAGGGCCCCCGCCCACGAGTCGAACAGCTGGATCGCGTGGACCCCCGTGTGGACCTGCGCTCGGAGGTACGGCAGCACCACGTGCTCGGTGAGCGCGACCATCAGCGCCCGCCACGTCTCAGGCTCGCCGTGCATCACGGCCTTGGTCCTGGAATGGTCGCGGCTCGGCTTCCCCTCGATCAGGTAGGAGGCCAGGGTGAAGGGCGCGCCGGCGAACCCGATCAGCGGCACGGCCAGCTCGCCCAGGAGGATCCGGATCGTCTCCAGCGTGTAGGGGACGTCCTCGGGGGGCTCCAGGGGGCGGAGACGGGCCACGTCGGCGTCCGAGCGGAACGGCTCGGCCAGCGTGGGCCCCTGGTTGGCCACGATCCGCACGTCGACCCCCACCGCGGCGACGGGGACCATGATGTCGGAGAACAGGATGGCCGCGTCCACGTCCATCCGGCGGACCGGCTGGAGGGACACCTCGGCCGCGGCCTCGGGGTTCCGGGTCAGCGTGAGGACGTCGGAGTCGCCGCGGAACTTCCGGTACTCCGGCAGGTAGCGGCCGGCCTGACGCATGAACCACACCGGCGTGGCGTCGACGGGCTCCCGGCGGCA
>JBOGWD010000035.1:0-7638 GCA_050693275.1 Actinomycetota bacterium
CCCTCAGCCGAGGTACGAGGCCCGGCGCATCAGCGAGGCGTCCACGATCACGTTGACGCAGGCCGGCACGCCGGCGTCGAAGGCGCGCCCCAGCGCCGGGCCGATCTCCCTCGGATCGGTGACCCGCTCGCCATACCCACCGAGGCCCTCGACCATCCGGTCGTACCCGGTGCCCTGCGACAGCACCGCCGCCGGAGCGTTCCCCTCGCCGTAGAGCGCCTCCTGGGCCACCTTGATCTGGCCCCAGGCGCCGTCGTTGCCGATGACGCCCACGAACGGGATGTGCTGCCGGATGGCGCTCTCGTACTCCATCGCGTTGAGGCCGAAGGAGCCGTCCCCGTAGACGATCAGCACCTGCTTGTCGGGCCTGGCCAGCTTGGCGGCCATGGCGAAGGACGGGCCGACCCCCAGGCACCCGAACGGGCCGGGATCCAGCCAGTGGCCGGGCTCGCGGGCGTTGATGATCGACGCGCTGATCCCGACGATGTCGCCGCCGTCGCCGACCACGATCGCGTCGCGGTCGAGGAAGTCGCGGATCTCCCGGGCGAACCGCTGCGGGTGGATGGGCACGGCGTCCGACTCCATCCCGGCCCGGCCCTCCTCGAGGAGACGGCGCTCCTCCTCCCGAACCTCCACGGTCCAGGACGGCTCCTCGGCGTTGCCGGCGCCCGCGGCCAGCAGCTGCTCGATCACCCTCCCCGAATCCCCCACGATGCCCACCTCGACCGGACGGTTCCGCCCGATGTGGACGCCGTCCACGTCCACCTGGATGACCCGGACGCCCTCGGGCAGGCTCCGCCGGCCGAAGCCGAGGCGGAAGTCCCAGTCGACCCCCAGCGCCAGGATCGCGTCGGCCTTGCCCAGCGCGTACTTCCGGGCGGCGGAGAAGAACGACGGGTGATCCGGGGGAAGGCATCCGCGGCCCAGCGAGTTCAGGAACACCGGCACCTTCAGCGCGTCGGCCAGCGCCGCCAGGGCCTCGTGCGCCCCCGACCACCGGACGCCGGCCCCGGCGAACACGATCGGGTGGTCGGCCTCGCGGAGCAGCCGAACGGCCCGGTCGACGCGCTCCGGGTCCCCCAGGGGCTTCCCCTCCGTCCGGTAGCCCTCGGGGACGTCGACCCCCGACGGCCACACGTTGAGCTGGACGTCGAGGGGGATGTCGAGGAAGACGGGGCCCATGCGCCCCGCGGTGGCATGACGGAACGCCTCGGTGACGTAGCCGGCGATGCGCCCGGTCTCCCAGCAGGTCCGCGCCCACTTCGTGATGGGGCGGACCAGGGTGACGTGATCCATCTCCTGGAGCGAGCCCATCTCCAGCTCACCGAGCGGCGACTTGCCTCCCAGCACCAGCATGGGGACGTTCGCGTACATCGCGTTGGCGATCCCAGTCACCGCGTCCGTGACCCCGGGCCCGGCGGTGACCGCGGCCACGCCCGGCCGCCCCGTCACCCTGGCCCAGCCGTCAGCGGCGTGGGCGGCGGCCTGCTCGTGGCGGAAGTCGACGATCCGGATGCCCTCGGCGGCGCACCCGTCGTAGATCGGGGCGATGTGGCCGCCGGAGAGCGTGAACAGGTGGTCCACGCCCTCGGCTCTCAGGGCGGCGGCGGCGAGGTGGCCTCCGTGTCGCGGCGTGTCCATGCGGGCTCGTCCCGCATCGTACGCGACGCGGCGGGAGGTCGGGGCTTAGGCGAACTCGCCGCAGCGGGTGCAGCGGAACCAGGTGCCCTCGGGGTCGAGGGTGAACGCCGTGCGGTTCCCGCAGGCGGGACACGTTCGCAGGTCGTGTCCGGGGGACCGGAGCTTGGGCTCGACCGGGTGATCCCGGGTCAGGAGCCGAAGGTAGTCCCGGAGGACCCTGTCTTCATCGAGCTCGAGCGTCTCTGCAGGCCGCGCCATGGGACCTCCTTTCCTCTCACTCCAACAGACGTGTACCCACCGGGAAAGGTTCCCAATCCCCCCGGATCACCCAGGCGGACCGCGGTTTCGTCCTCCACCCGATAGCATCGAAGGGATGTTCCGTCGACCCCGAGCCGACCCCGCCACCGCGCCGGCCACCGACCCGGACTGGCGCTCCTTCGACCGCGTCGCGGAGGTCTACGACCGGATCAGGACGCCGCTCCACCAGCCCGCCGCCGAGGACCTGGCCGAGGTCATCGGTCCAGCCGTCGAGGGAGGGTTCCTCGACGTGGGGACGGGGACCGGCGTGCTCGCGGCCGCGGCCGAGGCGGCGGGCTGGAGCCCATCCGTGGGCATCGATCGCTCCCTGGAGATGATCCGCCGGGCCCGGCCCCGCGGCGTCACCCGCGTGGCCGTCGCCGACGCCGTGGACCTGCCGTTCCGCGACGGCACCTTCGCCGCGGTCGGCTCGGCCTTCGTCCTGCACACGCTCCCCCGGTACGACACCACGCTGTTCGACATGCTCCGGGTGCTCCGACGAGGCGGGACCCTGGGCACGGCCACGTGGGACTGGCGGGACGACGAGTTCACCGCGACGTGGCGAACCGTGGCGGAGAGTTTCACCACGAAGGAGCTCCTCAGGGACGCGTGGCGCCGGGCGGCGCCGTGGGCGGAGCGGTTCTCCCGGCCCGGGCCCCTCGAGGAGGCCCTGCGGGACGCGGGGCTCCGGAACGTCCGGGTCGAACGGCGCCAGTATCGGGCCCAGACCTCGATCGAGGACTACCTGGCCGGCCGAGAGATATCGGCGCTGGGACGGTTCCTTCGCCAGATCCTCGGCGAGGCCCTGTGGGCCCGGTTCCGGGAGCGGGCTCGCCAGGAGTTCCGGGGGCGGTTCCACGACCCGATCGGCGACACCAACGACGCCCTGCTGGCCGTGGGGACCAAGCCTGCCTGACCGGGCGGACCTACTTCCGGGACGCCCGCCGCTCCACGAACAGGATCATGGTCCGGACCGGGTTGCCGGTGGCGCCCCTGGGCCAGTAGTCGCCGGCCTTCTCGGCGAAGGCCGTGCCGGCGATGTCCATGTGAGCCCACGGCACCTCCCCCACGAACTCCTTCAGGAACAGCGCGGCCGTGATGGCCCCCCCGTACCGGTTGCCGATGTTCTTCACGTCGGCGATCGTGGACTGGATCTGCTTGCGGTACGACGTCCACAGCGGCAGCTCCCATCCCGGTTCTCCCGCCTCTTGCCCGCAGTCGATCAGCTCGCGGATCACGGCTCGGTCGCTGCCCATGACGCCCCAGATCTCCTCGCCGAGGGCGATCATGCACGCGCCGGTCAGCGTGGCGGCGTCGACGATCACCGTCGGCTTCTGCTCGGACAGGTAGGCCAGGGCGTCGGCCAGCACCAGGCGCCCCTCGGCGTCGGTATTCAGCACCTCGGACGTCATCCCTCCCCGGTGGGTGAGCACGTCCCCCGGCCGGATGGCGGATCCGCCGGGGAGGTTCTCGGCGGACGGGATCGCCGCGACCACGTTCACCTTCGGCTTGAGCTGACCGATTGCCCGCATCGTCGCCATCATCGTGGCTGCGCCGGCCATGTCCGACTTCATCCATTCCATCTGCTTCGCTTCCTTGATCGACAGCCCGCCCGAGTCGAAGGTGATGCCCTTGCCGGTGATGGCCACGGGCCGGCCGCGCCCACCGCCCGAGTACCGCAGCTCGATCAGCCGGGGCGGGTTCTCGCTCCCCTGCCCCACGCCGAGGATGCCGCCGAAGCCGCCCCTCTCGAGCTCGGCCTTGGTCCAGACCTTGCACTGCAGCCCGACCTTTCGGGCCATCTTCCTGGCCTCGCGGGCCAGGAGGTCGGGCGTGGCGTCGAGCGCCGGAGTGTTCACCAGGTCCCGGGCCCACGCCACCGCCTCGGCGAAGATCTCGCCGCGCCGCACCGCCTGCCTGGCCGCGGCCGCGTCCCATCGCGGGGGCGCCAGGACCGTGACCTCCTTCCAGCGGGGCGGCTGGCCGTCCTCCTCGACCGGCCGGACCTTGTACCGGTCGAAACGGTACGCGCCGAGCAGGAGCCCCTCGACGAAGGCCTGGACGGCGTGCTGCCACGGACCCCGGGCCGCTGCCGCCACGGAGCCGGCCACGGTCTGATGCCTGGTGACGATCCCCGCCACCTTCCCGGCCGCCCGGCGGACCCGGTCCGCGGTGACCTCCGCCCGGGGGCCCAGCCCGACCACC
Source organism: Actinomycetota bacterium (assembly GCA_050693275.1). GTDB lineage: Bacteria > Actinomycetota > UBA4738 > UBA4738 > CALAEC01 > CALAEC01. Next base: position 4,144 of record JBOGWD010000035.1, read on the forward strand.
AGCACGTTTCGCGGCGAGGCCCGGCCGAAGGTGGGGAGGGTGAACGCCTCGCCGAGCTTGCCCCGGAAGCCGTTCTCCTCGAGCAGCGCCACCATGTCCACGGCCAGGGCCGTGCCGATCTCGCGCATCCCCGGCCCGGCCTGGGGACCCTGGAACGCGGGGAGGAGCAGCAGGTCGGCGGGCTGCTCGGCCGGCGAGGTGGTGGCGACGACGAACCGCGGCACGCTGACCTCCAGTCTGGGGTGGGCTCGCCAGTCTACCCGCCGCTCCCCTAGCCTGTCCCCGTGGACGTGCGCGACCTGCGGGACCTCGTCGAGTTCGAGGAGGGCGGCGTGGTCCGCCGCCCGGTGTTCGAGTCCGGCCGCCTGTGGGCCCAGGTGGTCAGCCTCGACGTGAACCGGTCGTACGGGCCGGTGGGTGACCCGGACGCCGAAGCGATGGTGACGATCCTGGCCGGCGAGGCCGTGTTCCAGGTGGGCCGCCGGCGGAAGCGGATGGGCCAGTGGGGATCGGTCCTGGTGCCGGCCGGCCAGGAGCTGGTGGTCACGAACGCGTCGGGCGACCCGCTGGTCCTGCTCATGGTCACCGCTCCCCCGCCCGCAGCCGGCGGCGGCTGATCGCTCGGCCCAGGCCGCCGATGGCAAGGTGGGATCCGAACGCCACCGCGAACGCCGCCACGCTCGCGGGAACCGCCCCGTCGAAGAGCGGGAACGGCAGGCCCAGCCAGTCGGCGAAGAACGTCTCGACGGCACCGGCCCAGCCGGCCAGTGAGGTCGGGGCGATCCAGTGGTACGCCCCGAACCCGAGGAGCCAGGCCGCGATCGCGGCGAGGTTGAGCCCGCCCGCGTATCGGTACGGGCCGCGATGGTCGAAGAGGGCCTCCGCCCGGTACCCGCGTCGTCGCCGGAGCACCTCGTAGTCGGCCAGGAACACGCCGAACAGCGGGACGAAGATCGACCCGATCAGCAGCAGGAAGAACTCGTAGGTCAGCACGCCCTCGTCAGGGAGCCCGAAGAGCCACGCGGCCACGCCGACGCCGATGGCCGTGACCGCCACCACCCCGAGCCGCTGGTTCAGGCGCGGGGCGAGGTTCTGCGCGGACACCGCCGCCGAGTAGATGTCGGCGAACGCCTCGTCGGTCTCCCCGACCAGGAGGACCACCAGCACCACGGTTCCTCCGGCCAGTGCCACGATCCCGTCGGCGATCCCGGTCACCGACGGCGCGTCCGCGTTCGCACCGAGGATCAGGAGGGCTCCCAGCGAGTAGAACCACAGGTTCGCCACGAGGTAGCCGGCGTACGTCCCGGCCGCGGCGGAGCTTCCCCGGCGGGCGAACCGGTTGTAGTCGGCAACGAGGGGGATCCACGACACCGGCATGGCGATCACCAGGTCCACGCCTCCCCAGAACGGCGGGAACCCGCCGGCACCCGGCCGGGACCACAGGGCGCCGAGGTCGGCCGCCGTGAGGACCCGAACCGTGACCCACGCCGCCACCGCCACCACCACCCACACGCCGAACCGGGCCATCCACCGCCGGACCACGACCACCGGCCCGCCGAGCGAGAGCAGCAGACAGACCAGGGCGGCCACGGCGAGCCATACGAAGAACCCGTCCACGCCGAGGACCGGCCCGGTGATCCGCGAGGCCACCAGGGCCATGGCCCACAGCTCGAACGCGGTCCACCCGACGAGCTGGGCGATGTTGAGGACGGTGGGGAGGTACGAGCCCCGCGTCCCCAGGGTCGGCCGGAGCAGCACCATCCCCGGCACCCCCTCCCGCGCCCCGGCCCGCCCCACCAGGGCCAGCGGGATGCACCCGAGCGCCGAGCCGACCACGATGGCCAGCAGCGCCTGGGGAAGGCCGAGGGCCGGCACCAGGAGCGCCCCGGTCACCAGGACGAGGAGGCCGATGCCCAGGTCCCCCCACAGGACCGCGAAGTCGAGGCCGGAGAGCCGGCGGACCTCCGGCGGCGTGGGACGGACGCCCCAGCTGGGGGCCTCCCGCTCGATGGCTCGCTCCAGCCGTTCCGTCACCGTGGCCATCTCGGCGTCAAGGGTACGCGAGGGCTGTGCGAGAATCCGCGCCGTGGGACGGGACCGGCCGGCCGTCGGGGAGGAGGCCACGCTCGAGGTGACGGTGGGCGAGGACATGCTCGTCGACATCCTGGGGCGGCGGATCCACCCCGTGTACTCGACGGTATCCATGGTGCGGCACGTCGAGGAGGCCTCCCGCCTGCTGATCCAGCCACACCTCCGCCACGGTGAGGACGGCACCGGCTACTCCGTGTCGGTCGTGCACGAGCGCCCGGCCAGGGTCGGGGACCGGCTCCGGGTGGTGGCCCGGGCCACGCGCGTCGACGAGCGGGAGTGTGAGTCCGAGGTCGAGGTGCACGGCCCGAGCGGCCGGGTGGGCCGCGGTACGGTGGTCCAGCGGTACATCCGCGTGGGACAGCTCGGCTGAGGAGGAGCGATGGGGTACGAGCAGATCTCCGTGTCGCGGGACGGAGGCGTGACCACGATCACGCTGAACCGGCCGGACAAGCTCAACGCGCTGACCGGGGTGATGTCCGACGAGCTCGTGGACGTGTTCTCGTCGGCCCGGGACGACCCCGACGTCCGAGCCCTGGTCGTCACCGGCGCCGGCCGCGGCTTCTGCGCGGGCCAGGACCTCACCGAGTTCGAGGAGGCCTACCGGGCCGGGGATCGCCCCGACATCCGATCCCATCTCGCGCAGACCTACCACCGGCTCATCCCGCTGGTCGTGGAGACCCCCAAGCCGGTGGTCGCGGCGGTGAACGGGGTGGCCGCGGGGGCCGGCGTCTCGCTGGCCGTGGCCTGCGACGTCCGGATCGCCACCGAGGAGGCCCGGTTCACCCAGGCGTTCGTGAAGATCGGCCTGGTGCCGGACTCCGGGGGGACCTGGCTCCTTCCCCGGGTGGTCGGGTACGCCAAGGCCCTGGAGCTGTCGATCACCGGCGAGGTCATCGACGCCGTGACCGCGCTGGAGATCGGGCTGGTCAATCGGGTCGCCCCGGTAGGCGCGTTCGAGGAAGAGGTCTCCGACGTGGCCGGCCGGCTGGCGGCGATGCCCACGGCGGCCATCGCCGAGACCAAGGAGCTCATGCGCACGGCGCTCGGGCTCGGCCTGGAGGAGGCTCTCGACCGGGAGGCCGAGGCCCAGTCGCGGATGGGCCAGACCGACGACCATCTCGAGGGCGTCATGGCTTTCGCCGAGAAGCGAGAGCCCCGGTTCCTGGGCCGCTGAACCGGCCCCGGGGCCGCATCGAATGCTGAGAAGAGTGGTGTCGTCCGCCGAGCGAAAGGAGCTCACCATGAGACGGAGCGCGCTGGCGCTCGCCGTGGCACTCGCCCTGGTGCCCTCCACGGCCAGCGCCGGAAGCGGCAACTTCCGAACGCACCTCACCGGCGACGAGGAGGTGCCCCCGAACGAGAGCGCAGGGCAGGGCCAGGCCATCGTCCGGGTGAACGACGACG
>JBOGWD010000036.1:0-7071 GCA_050693275.1 Actinomycetota bacterium
GACGCTTCGCCCGCCCCCAGCGGGGGGCACGGGCCAAGTATAGCGTTCCCGGCCCGCGGGAACCCCGCGGCCACCAGCCCGTCGAACCATCATGAGCGCGACTCGCGTAGCCGTGGTCCTCGGCCTCCTGGCGTCGGCGGCGTGCGCCCGCTCGGGCGGCCCCCCCAGCGCGGCCGAGGAGAACCGTGAGGTGGCCATCTACGCCGCCGTGGTCCGTCACATGGCGTCGGAGGAGGGCCAGTCTTCCGGGTTCCGGGTGATCTACCTGCTGGACCGGGTGGTGGAGAACGCCGACGACCCCGACGATCCCGGCGCGGGTGAGCCATTCCCCGAGGAGGACAAGGCGGCCCTCTCGAAGGCTCTGGACGGCGTGGCCCCGGTGGAATTCGTCCCGAGCCGAGCCGACGTGATCGGCCCGGCAGAGGACGGGGGACGGGTGGAGAACCAGGGGATCCTGCTCACGCTCGGGCGGATCGCCGGCGAGGAGGACCGGGCCCTGGTGCCGGCCTCCAGCTACCTGGCCAACCTGGCCGGGACGTGGCAGACCTGGGTGGTCGAACCCAGCGACGATGGGTGGCGGGTCACGGGAACCGAAGGGCCCGTCGCCATCTCCTGACCCTCGTCAGCGGTCGAGCATCCCCACATACGACACGTCTTCCACGATGGGAGCCCGTATCCCCGAGCCTCCGCGATCGCCGGTCGGATGGACGGCGTGGACCGTCCCGGGCACGGCCACATAGAGCTCCCCGGGGCCGATCCCCAGGGCCGTGACCGGGGCTTCGAACGTCCACCCGTCATTCAGGCGCAGGGTGTTGGCGTCGAGCGACACCACGTGCGAGCCGGAGGCCACCACGAGCGCACCGTCCGGGCCGATCACGGCCCGGGTCTCTCCCCCCTGATCGGTACCGAGCCCCACGCCGTCGGAGCCCGTCATCTCCAGCGAGGCCGTATCCATCACGGCCACGACGCCCCGAGCCGTGTCGACCACGTACAGCAGGTCACCGTCGGCCGAGATCGCCATGGCCTGGTCGGCGGGATCGCCCCCCCACAGCTCCTCCGGGAGGGCCACGCAGTGGGCCCAACCCTCGTCGGGGTTGAGGGTGTGGACGAAGCCGATGCTGTCATCCGACGCGTGGCTCGACCCAACATGCTCCGGCGGCTGGGTCGTGTAGAGCGTGTACAGCATCGAGCCGTCGGCCGAGGCGACCTGTTCGAGTCGGGTGCCGCTCATCGTCTCGACCACCCCCTTCGACCCGGTGTTCACCCGGGACACGGAGCCGTCGGTCAGGTCGAGGGCGGCCACCCGGTACGCCTCCGGCGAGGTGGGGGGCACGTATCGGATCAGGAACAGGGTCTCACCGTCGACGGAGACGCCTCGGGCTCGAAGTTCCCCTCCAGGCGGAAGCGCCTCGGTTCCTGGAGTCCAGAAGGGTCGGCCACCGTGATCGTTGTGAACGCTCGGGGTTCTGGGATCCACGGGCTGGCTCCCCCCGGGAGCGGAGGCATCAGCGCCACCAGCGAGCCGTCGGAAGATGCCACTCGAACGCCGAGCTCGCCCGGCAGGGGCAACGAGGAGACCGCCACGCCGCTGGCCGAGTCTCGAGCCTCGAGGATCGTTCGTCCCTCCTCGGCCGTCGCGGTGAACAGGGTTGACCAGTCGTTGAACGAGGGTACCCCCGACCCCTGGAACAGGACCGAGCCGTCCGCGGGGTCAAGCGTCACGACACCGCCACTGGACCCGAGGAGGAGGACCCGCTGTGGGTCCGTGGTCGGGCCCCCGGGCCCGAGGGCCGCACACGCCGTGAGACCCGCCGTCAGCAGGGGAATGAGCTGCCTCGCACGCATGGGTGTCACTCCCTTCTCGCGCCGGCCAGGGGCTGCCTCTCACCGCGACTACACTCCCCGATGCCCTCGGGTTCCCGGTCCGAGATCCTTTCTGACGCCCGTCGGCCCATGTCGGGTCGCAGCCTCACCTCCCTGCGGGACCTGATCACCAAGGGGCGAGGGGCCCGTTGTCCCAGGGTCGTTAGGAGGGACGTTATGTCGAGCGGTCGCCCTCTTGTGGGAGGGCACACAGTCTGTTAAAAGGGACCTGTCGGACCGCCTAGGGGAATGGGGGTTCTATCGTGCCTGGCCGCCGGATCCTTGCGCTGACAGCGCTGCTCGGATTGCTGGTCTCCTCCGTGGCCCTTCGAGCCGCGGAGGCAGGAACGAGCTCGTCGTCGGGACGGGCCCTGTCGCGGCTCGCCGAGGACAGCACCCGGACGCTCGTAGCACGGAGCGACCCCGCCGAGTCCGTGCCGTCGTTCGTCACCGGCCGGATCCTCGTGACCGAGTTCTCCTCGTCCGGCGGGGCCGCCGCCAGGGGATGGGACTTCTGGGAGGCGTACGGCCGGGCGTTCGGGGTCGCCGACGCTCGATCCGAGCTGGCCCTCCGCTCCATCGAGCGGGACGACCTCGGCATGACCCATCTCACGTACGACCAGCGCCACCGGGGCCTGCCAGTGTTCGGCCGGCAGATGCTGCTCCACCTCGACGGCAACGCGGTGACCGTGGTGAACGGGGAGTTCACCGTGGACATCGAGCTGTCCACGACCCCCGCCGTGTCCGCCAGGGAGGCCCGGACCGCGGCCCGAGCCGTGCCGGCCCGGGACCTGCACCCGGCGAAGGTCGCTCCCGAGCTCCTGGTCTTCGTGGACGGGGCCGAGCGGGCTAGGCTGGCCTGGCGGGTGTCGATCGTCTCGGAGCGTCCGCTGGGCCTGTGGCGGGTATTCGTCGAGGCTCGCACCGGAGACGTGCTCCGGTTCTACAACGATCTGCACACCGCCAAGAACCGGCGGACGCACACGAACGCGAACGACCCCGACTGCAACACGCAGGACGCCCCGCAGTGCACCCTTCCCGGGACCCTGGTCCGTTCGGAAGGCGACCCCGCCACCGGCGATGCTGTGGTCGACAACGCGCACACCCACACCGGAACCGTGTACGACTACTACTTCACGAACTTCGCTCGTGACTCGTATGACGGGGCCGGACACCACATGCGGTCCACGGTGCACTTCGGATCGGGATACAACAACGCCTTCTGGTGCCCCAGCGTCGGCTGCGCCGAATTCTTCGGCAGCACGCCCGACGGCGAGCAGATGGTCTACGGGGACGGGGACGGGGTTGTGTTCTCACCGCTCGGCTCGGATATCGACGTCGTCGCCCACGAGCTGACCCACGCGGTCACCGAGAACGAGGCCAACCTGACCTATCTGGACCAGTCCGGGGCGCTGAACGAGTCGTACTCGGACGTGTTCGCGGCCATGGTGGACACGGACAACTGGCTGATCGGCGAGGACTCCTTCACGCCCGGCACGCCGGGCGACGCGTTGCGCGACATGGTCGATCCGTCGAACGGGGATCAGCCCGGGCACATGTCCGAGTTCGTGGAGACCATCGCTGACAACGGTGGGGTCCACATCAACAGCGGCATCCCGAACCACGCCGCCTACCTGACCTCGGAGGATCCGGGGTACGGAATCGGCCGGGCGGCCACCGAAGACATCTACTACCGGGCGCTGACCACCTACCTCACCCCGAGCTCGGACTTCCTGGACAACCTGAACGCCCTCCTCCAATCGGCGGACGACCTGTTCCCCGGGACGGCCGAGATGAGTGCCGTGGCCAAGGCCAACGCCGCGGTGGGCATCGCCAACCCGCCCGTGGTGACCTTCCCCAACGGCGGCGAGTCGCTCCCGACGGGGTCGGGCACGACCATCACCTGGACCACCGACGACAACGCCCGCCCGTTCAAGGTTTCGTACCTCCGGGACATGGGGTCGACGACCTACACACAGGGCTTCGAGGGGGGAGCCACTCTCCCTGCTGAGTTCACGACCGCAGGGAATGCGCCGTGGTCCGTGAGCACCGTGGACCCCGCTCCCGGAGGCGGCATCCGGAACGCCCGCTCGGGGGTCATCCCCCACAACGGGCGCTCCGAGCTGACGCTGAACATCCGCCTGGCCACGAATGGGTCGGTCGGCTTCAGGTACCGGGTCAGTTCCGAGGCGAACTTCGACTTCCTCTCCTTTCACGTCGACGGAGACGAGCAGTTCAGAGCGTCTGGGAACGAGGCGTGGGCCTCGAACTCGGAGACTCTCTCCGCCGGTACCCACACCCTAACCTGGGTGTATGAGAAGGACTTCACCATTGCCGGCGGAAGCGACGTGGCTCGCATCGACGATATCTCGATCTCCAACGCGGAGAACGTCACCCTGACCACGATCAAGGCTGCCACGGCGCCCGGAGCGACGAGCGAGTCGTGGACCACACCGGCCAGTGGTGGCCCGCACTTCAAGGTGCGCACGGAGACGCTGGGCGTGGCCCCCTGGTACTCGACGGACGACTCGAACGCCACGTTCACCGTGACAGACGCCGACCCCCCAGAGACCACGATCACCTCGGGCCCCTCCGGAGCCACCGACGATTCCTCGCCGACCTTTGGGTTCACGTCCGATGAGCCGGGCACGTTCGCCTGTCGGGTGGATGCCAGCCCGTTCGCCAGCTGCACCTCGCCTCACACCACCGCTACCCTGGCTGACGGCGCCCACACGTTCGAGGTCGGGGCCACCGATTTCTCCGCGAACACCGACCCCAGCCCCGATTCGCGATCCTTCACCGTGACATCGCCACCTCCGCCGACCAGCATGCCCGGGCTCTCGATCGGCAACGCCAAGCGGAAGGAACCGGACCGGGGCAAGAAGATGATGAAGCTCAGGGTCACCCTGTCCGAGCCGGTGACCTCGCCGGTGACGGTCGACTTCGCCACCGCGAACGGGAGCGCCAAGGCCCCCAGGGACTTCAAGGCGGTGCAGGGAACGCTGACCTTCGCTCCCGGGACTACGCTCCAGGTGATCAAGGTCCCTGTGAAGGGTGACCTCCGGGAGGAGCGGAACGAGAGGTTCTCCGTGCTGCTCTCGGGGCCGACCGGAGCCACCATCGCCGATGGAACGGCGATCGGGAAGATCCTGGACAACGACTAGCGGACCTGGTGGTCCTGACTGATCGGTGCGCGAACCGCACCGTCGTCCTCAAGCCTCGGACGCTCTTGGGGGCTCCGTAGGCCTTCGACGTGAGACCGGCTCCGCGCTCGCCAGACCCGAGGGCTATGCTGGCGCGGGCATGGACCGATTCACCCGGCAGGAGGTGGCTCGGCGGGCGGGGGTCGATCTGGAATACCGTTGACAGCCTCGTCGAGCTCGGCATCCTGACACCGATTACGGGGGACACCTTCTCACCGGGTGACGCCCGCCGGGCGCGCCTGGTGCAGAGCTTGGAGCGTGCTGGTGTGCCGCTCGAAGGGATGGCCTCCGCCGTCCGGGACGGCGCCCTGTCGCTTGCGTTCCTGGACCTGACGGCCTACGACCGGTTCGCCGGGCTCACCGGGACGACCTTTCGCGAGCTGAGCGCCACAACAGGAATCCCCCTCGAGCTCTTGATGGTTCTCCGGGAGGCGATCGGATTCGCCCTGCCAACGCCGGACGACTACGTTCGGGAAGACGAGCTCCAGGTCGTTCCAGCGATCGAGCTTCAGCTCTCGAAGGGGTTCAATCCGGTGGTGATTGAGCGATGGCTTCGCGTCTACGGAGAGAGCCTGCGCCGAATCGCGGAGACGGAAGCGGACTGGTGGCACAGTGAGGTCGAGGTCCCACTCCTCGAGTCGGGGATGACGGAGGGCCAGATGCTGGAGGTGTCCAACGAGTTCACGCCCCAGATGGCGCCCCTCCTGGAGAAGGCCTTAGTGCTCTGGCCCGGAAGTTCGCCTACGTATTCTGAGCCGCGCCGAGCGCCCGGCTCATGCCGCTGGGAGAAGGGCTTGCTTCCCGTCGAGTCGCTTCATCAGGTCGCACAGGTCCTTTCGTGTGAACTTCCACTCGAACGGCTTGGCGCTGGCCTCGTAGCGTCGCTCAAAGGCGAGAAGGCGACGTTCGACCTCGCCGAGGTCGGCAAAGTCGTTGGGGGTGAGCACCTTCCGCTGGACGATGGAGTTGTAGATCTCGATCTGGTTCAGCCATGACGAGTGGACGGGGGTGTGGATGAGCCGCAAGAACCTGTGTCCGCGCCGGGTGTAGCGGCCCTCCAGCCGCCTGATGGACGCCTGGCCTCGGTGGGACGAGCCGTTGTCCGCCACCCAGAAGACGCGGCGAGCCGACGCGTAGGGCTCGGTCTGCATCACCTGGGCCACGAGCCGGTCGAAGGGCACGATCCCGTTCTTGGGCTCGCACCGTCCGAAGACCTTGGCGCGATGGCAGTCCCAGGCCGCCAGGTACTGCAGGGCCCCGCCCCGGTCGTACTCGTGCTCCACCCGCATGGCCCGCGACGCCGACGCCGGCACACTGGGGTGGCAGCGGCACCGGGCCTGGATGGAGGTCTTCTCATCCGCCGGAGATCACGTAGTCGTCGTCTGTGAGCGGGGTCCCTTCGAACTCACGGGCGTAGAGGTCGAGGACTCGGGCGGCCTTGGCCTCGAAGTCGGGGTCGCGGGGGAAGATCCAGGAGCGGAAGGTCCAGGGGCGGATGGCGTCCTCGTCGAGCCAGCGCCAGATGGTGGTCTCCGAGATGCTGGCGACGATCCCTCGGCGGATCACCTCGGCGCGGATGTCGGGGACGAACAGGCGGGACAGGGGGACCTCGAGGGTGGCCGGAAGCTCACAGGCGATCGCCTTGACCTCGACGACGACCTGTGGGGGGGAAAACCGCCGGCCGGCCGCGGCGGGGGCGCTCCTCCAGCCCCGCCAGGCCTTCGTCGAAGAAGCGCTTGCGCCACATGGAGACCACGTCACGGGAGGTGTTCAGGCGCAGGGCGATCTCGTCGTTGTCCATCCCCTTCTCGGCCAGCAGGACGATCCGGGCCCGGACCACATCCCGATACGCCGACGTATACTTCCGGGCCCGCGTCTCCAGGATCCTCCGCGTGGCCGAGTCAAGAGCGATCTGGTAGGGGCTCTTTCTCGGCATCGGTCCCCTCCTCTCGGAGGGAACCATAGCGTACAACTTACGTCGGTGTAATTATGATGGCGACCACTT
>JBOGWD010000037.1:0-1118 GCA_050693275.1 Actinomycetota bacterium
CGGCGTCGAGCGAGCCGCCCTCGGCACCGGGCAGGGGGTCACCGGGGACGTAGTGGAGGGTGATCGAGGTGCGTTCCTTGGTCTGGTCGTATTCGTCGACGTCGGCCGTGTCGGCGTCGTCGCGCGCGGGGATCTTCAGGTTCACCTGCCACGTCTCGGAGGCGCCACCTCCCTCGACGATCCCCAGGAGCATCACGCCGTTGTTGCCGAACGGATCGTGGCCCCACGGCTGTGCCAGCTCGGTCAGGTCGAAGGTCCACAGCGGGGTGGCCGGAGCCGGACGGACCTCACGGGTTCCCTCGGCGCAGTCGGTCTCGGAGTACTGGGGCCGGTCGGCGAACTGTTCGTTCTCGCCGGGGGAGACCACGTCGAGGATCTGGCACGCCTGGATCTTGGCGGTGTCGGGCTTCACCGACGGTTGCTCGTTCTTGTCGGCGCTCTCCTCGATCTGCAGCACCAGCTCTTCGATCGTCGAGCCCGGGGTGACTCCTCGCTTGGCCAGGTCGAACTTGATGGCTGCCATCCGCTCGTGCTGGGCCTCGAACACCCCCACGGGGAGGGTGTCCGGTCGCTGGGGGCTCGGCAGCCGGACCCGCTGGGAGACCGGGGGCACCGGCGGCGGGAGGGGGACCGGGGGGGTGACCTCCTGATCGATCTGGCGCTCCCAGTACCAGGAAGAGACATCGGTCCCGTACGTGAAGGGGTGCTCACCCTTCTCTACCGGGGCCGCCGAGGCGGGGCCGGCCGCGGCGAGCGAGAGCCCGGCCGCGGCCAGCACGGCCAGGCCCCTCCGAACCCGCGCCACGATCCCGCTCATGCCTCGAAACCTCGTGCCGAACCGAGGAGGGTCCCCGGTTCGAGGAGGACTTCGCCGCCGTCCCTCCGGATTCCTCCTGCCCGGGCGGGGCACCCGCCCCAGCTCGGTTCCTGCCCTCAGGGCGAGAGCGTGTTCGCGAACGTGCAGGTCACGGCCTCGCCGGGATCGAGGTCGATCGTGGCCGTGGCCGTCCCCGTGTCACCGCTGCTGCCGCCGTCCGGGTCGGTGCAGACGAGGCTGTCGAGGCTCCACAACACGGGGATCGTCTCGGTGACGGTGTATTCCCCGGGCAGGACGCCGG
>JBOGWD010000038.1:0-1405 GCA_050693275.1 Actinomycetota bacterium
CGGCGTCGAGCGAGCCGCCCTCGGCACCGGGCAGGGGGTCACCGGGGACGTAGTGGAGGGTGATCGAGGTGCGTTCCTTGGTCTGGTCGTATTCGTCGACGTCGGCCGTGTCGGCGTCGTCGCGCGCCGGGATCTTCAGGTTCACCTGCCACGTCTCGGAGGCGCCACCTCCCTGGAGGATCCCTAGGAGCATCACGCCGTTGTTGCCGAACGGATCGTGGCCCCACGGCTGTGCCACCTCCGTCAGGTCGAAGGTCCACAGCGGGGTGGCCGGAGCCGGACGGACCTCACGGGTTCCCTCGGGGCAGTCGGTCTCGGAGTACTGGGGCCGGTCGGCGAACTGCTCGTTCTCGCCGGGGGAGATCACGTCGAGGATCTGGCACGCCTGGATCTTGGCGGTGTCCGGCTTCGTGGAGGGCTGCTCGTTCTTGTCCGCGCTCTCCTCGATCTGCAGCACCAGCTTTTCGATCGTCGAGCCCGGGGTGACTCCTCGCTCGGCCAGGTTGAACTTGATGGCTGCCATCCGCTCGTGCTGGGCCTCGAACACCCCCACGGGGAGGGTGTCCGGTCGCTGGGGGCTCGGCAGCCGGACCCGTTGGGAGACCGGGGGCACGGGCGGCGGGAGGGGGACCGGGGGGGTGACCTCCTGGTCGATCTGGCGCTCCCAGTACCAGGAAGAGACATCGGTCCCGTACGTGAAGGGGTGCTCACCCTTCTCCACCGGGGCCGCCGAGGCGGGGCCGGCCGCGGCGAGCGAGAGCCCGGCCGCGGCCAGCACGGCCAGACCCCTCCGAACCCGCGCCACGATCCCGCTCATGCCTCGAAACCTCGTGCCGAACCGAGGAGGGTCCCCGGTTCGAGGAGGACTTCGCCGCCCGGGGGGCCGGTTCCTGCCGGGTCTGAGGGGCCCCGGTGCCCCCCGACGCCCTCAGGCGAGGGAGTTCGTGAAGGTGCAGATCACGGCCTCGCCGGGATCGAGGTCGATCGTGGCCGTGGCCGTCCCGGTGTCACCGCTGCTGCCGCCGTCCGGGTCGGTGCAGACGAGGCTGTCGAGGCTCCACAACACGGGGATCGTCTCGGTGACGGTGTATTCCCCGGGCAGGACGCCGGGGAAGAGCTGCGTATCCGGCGTCGCCGAGGCCAGGGGTCCCAAGGAGTCGTCGTCATCCAGGGTAAATGACGGGGGCGAGAGCCCCCCGGTCGTGCTGAAGTCGAAGTCCGTGGGCTCGGCGTCGCCGGCGTCCTTGACGATGGTGATGGAGCCCTCCTCGGTGTTCTCGAACGTGCAGACGATGTCCTCCCCGGCATCGAGGTCGATGGTGGCGGTCCGGGTCCCCAGGTCCCAGGTGGTGCCGGTATCGGGATCGACGCACGACAGGTCCGTCAGCTGCCATCCCGGGGGATC
>JBOGWD010000039.1:0-1226 GCA_050693275.1 Actinomycetota bacterium
GCCACGGCCCGGGCGCTGGCCCGGCGAGGCGCGACCGTGGTGCTGGCCGCCCGTCGGGCCGACCGGTTGGCCGCGATCGCCGCGGAGATCGAGGAGCGAGGGGGCCGGGCGTCGTGGCGGGCATGCGACGTGACCAGCCTCGAGGACCTCGTGGCCCTCCGCGATCACGTAACCGAGGAGCACGGCAGGTGCGACGTCCTGGTGAACAACGCCGGGATCCCCGGGGGCGGGGCGTTCGCGAACCTGCCCCTGGAGCGGATCCGGACGGTGACCGAGACCAATTACATCTCGGTCCTTGTGGCCACGAAGCTGTTCCTGCCCATGCTGCTGTCGGCCAGGGGCCACGTGGTCAACGTCGCGTCGCTGGCCGGACGGTACGCGCTCCCCGGCGCGGCCGTGTACTCGGCCTCGAAGCACGCGGTCGTGGCCTTCTCCGAATCCCTCCACCAGGAGCTCCGGCCCCGAGGGGTCATGGTCACGGTGGTCAACCCCGGGCTGGTCGCCACGGAGGGATTCCTCCCGCCAGACAGTCCGCTGTGGCGCGACCCGCTGGCTCGGCCGTTCATCATGTCGCCGGATCGAGTGGCCCGGGCCGTGGTGGAGGTGATCCGCCGTCGCAAGGGCCCGGAGGTCTCCGTGCCGAGATGGTTGGGTGCGCCGCAGGCGGCCAGGGTCCTGGTCCCGTCGCTCTACCGGGCGGCGTTCGCTCGGATCGCCGGGAGCCGTGCCCGGAGGGCCGGGGCGCCCGACTGAGCTACGGACGGACGCAGCGCCAGATGTTCAGTCGCCACAGGAGCCGGCTCCCCCGCTGGCGGAGGGCGATCAGCCCCTCGGCCATCAGCCTGGCCACGGCCTTGGACTTGGCCACCAGGCCCGGGAGGGGGAACTCGCGCTCGATGACCTCGGCCAGGTTCGCCGCGCCGAAGATCCGGCGGGCCGCCGCCAGGACCCGGTTCTCATCCTGGATCGTGGCGGTGGGCAGGTACATCCGGCCGCCGGGGCGAAGACAATCGCCCATCGACTCGAGCATGGCCACCGGGACCTCGGCGCCCGTGGGACCCCCCGCGTGGCCTTCGGGGAACCACCCGGTCACCTCGGCCAGGTCGTCGGGGATCCCCGAGACGTCGCCGATGATCACGTCCGCCCGCACGTCGCGGAGCGGCTCGAACAGGCTCCCCAACCGGAACTCGGTTCGGTCCGCCAGTCCCAGGAGCCGGGCGTTCTCC